>JAHFKQ010000002.1 GCA_023245265.1 Candidatus Collierbacteria bacterium | reverse complement strand
TCCAGTAATTTTTGAAGATTTAAAAAATGGTGGCGTAGATCAAAAAGAATGAGCGGGGCAAAGAATAAAGAAAAAATGGCCAAACCTTTTAATAATTTGAGGGGAGAGGGTCGAGGGGTGGAAAAAATTATGGCTAACAAAGCTAAGGGTATGAGCGAAGCAGGGACAAGATGAAGGTTGGCGGCTAAACCGGTAAAGGCGACCAAAATATAAAAGTAACGCCCGGTTTTTATTTGTTCTACACAAAGATAGTATCCAATAACGGCAACTAAAGGAATATACATCGCATTCCAAGAAGTGAGGCCGGTTTTGCACGCGGCCACGAAGGCGGCCAGAAAACCAACCTTTTCTCCATAAAGACGATGACCCACCAGAAAATATGCCATCACGGTCAGGATATCGATGGTCATCATGGCGGCCACGCCGGCGTAAGGACTACCTTGACCCAGGAAATAAAAGGGTAAGAGAAAGTAATAATGAAATGGACCGGCAAAGAATCCATTTTCACTGGCCACTCTGGGTCCGATCAGTAACGGTTTCCGATTCCAAACCATAGACATCGTTTTTAAAGCGTCATCTTCTTGATCCCAACTAAAACCATATCTATCAGTCAAACGATAACATTTAAAAAAAAGTGAAAGAATAATAATCAGAATCAAAAGAACCTTCCGGTAGGTCATTTCAAAAAAGGTAATTTAAGACTGGAAAAAAGATTGCCCAGATGGAAACCCGTCAATAAAAAATATAGAAGTATGAGGCGGAGATTTAGGCGGGGTAATAATAATAAAAAAACCAAAGAAAAAGCCAGATGCCTTTCGTGAACTCTAGTCTGAAAAAAGAAAATGGCCAGTGACCAGATAAATAAATAATTGTAAAAAAGGAGCATAGAAAAGTGGCGATAGAGCTTTACCAGCAGAATAAGTAAAATGGCGGCTAAAAGTAAAATAGAAAATTGGCGCAGAGTTAAAAATCCCAAACTAACCGAATCCGGAGTACCGGCTCGAAAAAAGAATGACCAGAAATTCCAAGCGGCATCGGCCACGACGGTCGAAGAGCCGGACAATGACGAAAAATATATTTTGAGTGCTGTCCAAGGTAGTAAACCAAAAGGAAGATAAGCCAAAATAAAAGTGGCTAAGCCCAGAAAGACTCCCTGAATAAATTCCCGAACCTTCATTTCTTTTAGCCAAAAAAGGAGAAAAAAGGGTAAAAACCAGAGCGCTGTTTGCTTGACTAAAGCCGCCAAAATAAATAGGCCAATGGAAATGAATTTTTTTCGACCACCATAAATTGCTTGATAAAGTGAGTAAATCAAAAAGAAGATCGTCAAAGACTCAATTTGGCCCCAAACCGAACTAATGTAAATTACGGCCGGATTGAACAGATACAATGAAGACAGTAGTAGAGGAAATTTGCCCGATCTAGCTCGAATAATTTTATAAAGAAGCCATCCGGTACCCAAATCGGCAAAAATTGCCGGCAACTTCAAAAAGCCCATACGCATGTTTTCCGAATTGAATAAAGGAATTAAGACGGAAGGAAAAATGGCAAAGTTATGATTTAAAAAATTTAAGATGTTATTGGAGAAGGTTAAAAAAAGATTGGAGAAAGCAAATAAGAAAATTGCCACCGGAGGATAATTGGGATCATTAAATCCCGGAAAATGTTGATCATAAAAACCAATTGGTGAAACCAAAAAACCATTACCCCAGGCCAAATGATTCTTGACATCACCGGAAAACTGGGGATATAGAAAGCAAAGTCTGACTAAGAAAGCCAGGCAGAGCAAAAAGAGTAACGATTTAGTTGGCTTCATGGACACCGCCAATTATCCAAATAAGAGTGGCAATCAGACCGGCCCGGGCTAACTGGACAATTTCAAAGAAAGAAGGGCTCCCCCTTAAGACTTGAGGAAGTGTCAGATTTGAATGAATAAAGAGCTGAAGATGAAGAGTTGCGTCAAATGATAATAGAATAATGAACCAACAAGCGATTACAACTAGGTAGAGAAAATAATCTTCTTTCGAGATGACGAAAATAGTAAGCCAAGGTAAAATCCAGACTAACCACTGGGGGTGAAAATGAGAAAAAGCCAGACTGGACAAAAGTGCAGCCGCTGAGGCGGTTGTAAAAGAAAGTTTCCGGTGCCAAACTAAAATCAAGATTAGAAGATAGGCAATAAAGAACCAAGGAATGTCATGTCCGGAAGCGATGCTAATGGCCGCATAGGTACTTTTGCCTATTTGCTCGGCAAATAAAGCGTATTGGCGGTAAGCGATTGAGCTGAGGTAGGGCAGAATACCCAAAGCGTAAACACCAAATCCGGTAAAGGCTAAAGACACTGCCGGAATAAATTTGCGGTGAGTGGTCAAATAGTGAAGGGCCAGCAAGGGAATAAGGATTAACCCAGCCGGCTTGATGAGAGCAGATAAGGCGATAAGTAAAACGGACAAAAACGGGCGATCTTTTTGATAGAAATAAAAGCCGGCGGTGATAAAGAAGGCGATAATAATATCAACCTGCCCCATCATTGAACTGACAAAAATGGCCACTGGATTAAGTAACCAAAAAAGCATCACCAGTTGTTTCTTTTTTTGATCGATAAAAAATTTGGGTAAGAGCCAGAGGAAAGCCAGATCCGCCAGCATCATCGGAAACTTGTAAAGAAGCAGAAGCGGATTGAAATAGGAGGTGGATGACCACACCCAGTCTCGATTTTTAACGAGATCCCCCGTAGCTAAGACGATACCTTTAAAAGGCAGATAAAACGAGGCCGGAATTAAATAGGCAAGAGGCTGATAATTGAAAACTGTGTCGACCTTGGGAGTCAGCATCGTATCATAAAAACTCAGCCATTTTCCCTCTCCGACGATGGCTCGGCCGGCTTGGGCGAAAGCCCCTAAGTCAGAGTGATATGTGACGGTGGCCAGGACCAGGCGTATGATAAGACCAAGACCTAAAAACCATTTGAAATATTTTTCCATTTTGGACTAATGTCAAAACCAATTATATATATATTTTGAGGTATTTGTTAAGATCATAAAGTGAAAGACATAAAGTGGTACTGGTGGCTTCCGATAATATTTTTAGCGATTTTTTCTAGGTTCTACCACTTTACCCAAAATGTGTACTTTGGATTTGATGAAGCCAGAGACGCCTTCGTTTCTCAAGCAATTTACACACAAGGAGATATAAAACTAATTGGACCACCCACCAATGGGGTGACCGGCTTGAATCATGGGGTACTACACTGGTACCTGACCGGAATCCTGTATTTACTCGGCAGTGGTAGCCCCTACTTCGTCGCGGCTATCTTTAGACTTTTAAACGCCTTGGCCATCCTACCCATCTTCTGGATCACCGAGAAACTCTTGGGAAAAAGAGCGGCCTATTTGGCGGCTCTCTTGTTCGCCGTCTCTTTTGAGTCCAGCCAATATGCGATGTATTACGGCAATCCGAGTTTGGCAGTTTGGTCGTGGATTAGCCTTTTTGGCGGTGCAGTGATCCTGCTAAAATCTAAAAACAAGTTTTGGGGTTTGCCCCTCATGGCTTTAGGGGTCGCTTCTGGGGCACAGTTCGAAATTTTTCTGGTTACTTTAATCCCTCTGGCCGGCATCTTGTTGCTTTTACTAAAAAAAGAGATTCCCTCGATCAGTCTAAAATCTAGATTAACGGCGATATTACTCGGTCTCAGTATTTTCTCCTCCTATATTCTGGGCGAATTCAAGAATGGCTTTAGAAGTTTGGAGATTGTGACGAAGATTCTGACGACAGGCTATCGATCTTCGAATGACCCGGCCTGGCTAGTGTTTTTGCAAAGGTGGATTTTGATGTGGCATGATAATTTTTGGCCCTGGAGTAGCCGATATTTATGGCCGATGGCGGTGGGAATTGTAATATTTTGGTTTTTTCAGGCCAGAAAAAAAATTGAGTACCGTTTACTTTTGACCTGGATCTTTGGAGGCATATTGATCTTGGTTCTGGGTTCCTACAACGCCTACTTTATCAATGTTGGGATTGGTACTGGACTAATAATTGGCTTCGCGGGTTTTTTGGACCGACTCTGGGACCATAATAAAGTGATCACAGCCGGACTAATAATCTTGGCCATGTGGGGGAATCTTTCCCAGATATTGGTTCGCAACAAAGAAGGGCTAATGGAAGACATCAAAACCCAGCAGTTTATGCTTTTACAAGATGAAATAAAAGTTATGGAAGAGATGTATGATTGGGCCGGCACCAGAAGTTTTACCGTGAGAGCAACGACAATGCCCTACAAAATTCAAACAGTCTGGGCCTATCTTTTTACCCAGTATGGGAAGAAAAAGTATCATTATCTTCCCTACTACGAGACCGGAAATGCCCTGGGTTTTCCGGGTGAATTACCGGTGCCTAAAAAAGGCAGTACTTGCGTCAGATTTTTAATGAGAGAGCCATATGGTGGTATCCCGAGAAGACTGATTGACGCCGACACCCAAGAAGAGAACTTATTTTCCAAAGTGGTAGAAACGACCGAAATAGGACACTTTTATTTGGAAAAGCGGCTATCTAAAGCTAAAGACTGTCTAACTAATAACTATCCTTAATTTTGGGGTAGCAAATGGCGAAGGATTTTACCTAACTTTTGCCATTTTTGACCTGCCCAAAGAACCGAGTTGAGAATCGCCGAGCCGACAACACCGTGATAAATTTGCGCCGATTTAGCCAAAGGACTCTTGAGGTGACTGACAAAGTTGCCACTGACTCCATGAGCGTGCTGAACTTTAGCTTGAGGTAAGTAGTAAACGGGCAATCCAAAACGATGAAGTCGACGGCAAAACTCAACATCTTCATAGTAAAGAAAATATGTTTCATCCAACCCCCCGACATAATCCAGAGTTGATTTGGGAACGAGAAAAGCGGCCATCACCGCAACATCTACTTGAGTGACCTTGTCACCGGGATTATATTTATTAAAACAATTCTGACAACCCAAGAAATAATACTTGAAAGCGTTCCAGACAGTGGGAAACTTAAAACAGGAAGGTTGAATTTGACCATCGTTATTGAGAAGTCTCGGAGCCACGGCTCCCAGCTTGGGAGTTTTTTTGGCGAAACTTAGAAGGTGTTTGAGAGCAGAACCAATAAGTCTGGTATCCGGGTTGATAATTAAAATGTACTCGCCGCGAGCAACCTTGATACCTTGGTTAATAGCGATTGAAAAGCCGACATTTTCGGTATTTCGAATTACCCTAGGCTTAAGCGGGTGTTTTTCGGCAATTTGAGCTCCCCGATCGCCCGGGTAGTTATCGACGACAATGATTTCTTTGATAATGCCATCACGGTTTTTCTGAATAGAATCTAAAAATGGTCCGATGGTTTTTTCGGATTTGTAACCCACAGTGATGATGGATAGTTCGGGCTTCATATAGATTGGGAGATATGAGATAAAACATTACGATCGGAAATTAAAAAATTTCTCTTTTGGTGAGGATGAGTAAGATATCGCCAGAGAGCAGACAAGACGACTTTAAGATATCCGGGGTGAGCCAGAGTATGCTTCGCCAGAAAAAGGAGATGACCGGTACGATAGCCGATATCGGTGACATTAAGCCAATTAAATAAAAGTTCGTTCCTTTGCTTGATGAGAGAAATATATTGGGGATTTAACTTTTTAGAGGTCGATTCATGATCGTGTAAAACCGTGGCTTTTGGTTCCCAGATTATTTTATAGCCACTTTTCCAGGCCCGATAGCCGATATCGATATCTTCCCAATAAAAGGGAGCATAAATTTCATCCAAACCCCCTAGTTTGTCCCAGATACTTCGCCTAAAAATAGCACTACCCCCGGAGGCCCAAGCAGAAAGAACCGGATTTGTTTTGTTTTTGCCTTCCGAAAACTGCATCTTTCCGGCCGACCAAGACATGTCGGGCCAAGAAGTTCCCTCTTCATTAAAAGTGACCGCAAAAACTTCCGGATCCGAAAAATAAGGAAGAGCCGCCGTGATATAGCCCGCATGAGGACGAACATCATTGTTCATCAGAACAAAAAATTCAGAATCCGAGAAGGCTATCCCTTGATTGACCGGCTTGGTATAACCAAGATTGGTTTTGTTACTAACGATGATTGTTTCCGGATATTTTTGATTTAACCAAGATACAGTGTCATCTTCACTCCCATTATCGATAATAATCAACTTTCCCAAGTTATCGGTATTTTTGACAAGAGAAGGCAGGTTTTTTTCCAACAGGTATTGCGCGTTAAAAGAGGGAATAATGACATCGATTTGAGGCTTGTTGCCCATAGCTTTAGTATATCAAGACAATGGGTAATGTTAGAATGAGTCTTGAGAATGAAGAAATTTCTAAAATACTGGCCAATTGTTTTAATCCTGACTATAACAGGAGTCTATTATTGGCGCCTATTTAGAGGCGATGTGCCCTTCCCGGGCGACCTTTTGATCGGGGCCTATCTACCTTGGCTCGAGTATAAGTGGGGGAATGTCGTCGGAGTGGCGATAAAAAATACCTTAATTTCAGATATTTTTTCGCAGTTCTTTTTGTGGAAAAACGAGATTGCCAGGAATTACCTCCAAGGTCAATGGCCGCTTTGGAACCCTTATTCTTACTCCGGCTATCCACTGCTCGCCAATTTCAATTCCGGAGCTCTTAATCCATTAAATATATTATTGGTGATCTTTGGCTCAATTAATGGTTGGTCTTTATTCGTGGTCGCTCAATCGATAGGCTCGGCTTTGGCTATGTATTTCTATCTAAGATTATGTAAGAGAGAGAAAATGTCGGCCGTGATTGCCGCCATAATATATGCTTTTGGAGGTTTTTCCATTCTTTGGTCTCAGTTTGTGAATGTGGGTACCGCGATGATCTGGATTCCTTTGATACTGGCAGTCATCGAAAAAACCTCACTCAGGCAAGATTCTAAATGGCTATTGCTACTCTCTCCCTTATTTTTATTAATGGTTTTAGCCGGCCATCTGCAAGCGTTGATTTACACCGTGATCATCAGCCTTGGTTATTTTATCTATCGACTTGGCCTCAAAAATCGGACTTTCATCGTCACCTTCTGTCTGGCCGGACTCCTGGCTATCGGTATGAGTGCAATCCAACTCCTGCCGACAATCGAGCTGATGAACTCTTCCATCCGATTTGTTGATGATTTTTCGAAAGCAATTAACTATGGCCTATTGCCTGCCGGAAATATCATTACCTTAATTGCACCAGACTTTTTTGGAAATCCCTCAACCGGAAATTTTTGGGGATTTTTTGATTATCACGAAACAATGACTTATCTCAGTATCCTAGGATTTTTAGGTTTAACCTTTAGTCTCTTTAATTTTAAAAAACTCCAACAGGCAAAGTTTTTTTCCATCTTGGCCGTGATCGCTCTACTAATGCAGTTTGATAATCCTATCGGTCGGGCCATTTATCTTTATAAATTCCCCTTTTTATGGACCTCGGTAGCGGGAAGGATCAACATGGTCACATTACTTAGTGTCTCGGTAATAGTGGCCGAGATGATGGATCTCTGGCCTTCTTTGACCTTTAGAAAGAAACTCAAGGTTTTTTTACCTGCCTTAATGATGATCGCCATGGTAGCGGCGATTACATATTCTTCCTTAAAGCTGTACATCGGTCAACTACAAAATCCGGAATTATTGCTAATGGAAGGCAATTTGAAGGTGGCTCTACGAAATTTAGCGGTGCCCACACTGCTGACTTTCTTTTTGTTGGGAACGATGCTTTGGGCCGGGAAAAATAGAATCTGGAAATGGCTGGTTTTGATGGTTTTACTAGCCGACTTATTTAGATTTGGTTGGAAGTATATTCCTTTTGTACCCAAGTCATATATTTACCCGGAAACGGAAGTACTGACCTTCCTTAAAAAAGATCACAGTGTTTTTAGAATCGAAAAGGAGTTAGGCGAGATTCTACCTCAAAATACCTGGACGGCGTACCAACTAATGAGCCCTTCCGGATATGACCCGATGGCAATTTCGGAGTATGTGAAAGCTTTTAGCCGTGACCTGAACAAGGTTGAACATCCGGGAGTGACCAGATTTAGCGAAATCAATACCTATGATGCTCAAGCTTTGGGATTTTACAATGTGAAGTACCTCCTGGCCATTAAACGAGACCGAGAAGGAAAACTGGGGGGTAATTTTTATAATCACAACATCGATCTCAAAGACTGGCAAAAAGTTTTAGAGACTAAAGAAGTGGCCGTATTGCAGAATAAGCGATATCAGGAAAGAGCCAGATTGCTCAAGGCTGATGGTAGCCCTGCTTCGGGATCGGCTCAAATCGAAAGTTACGGTAACAATAAAATAGTCATCAATTTTAAGAACCTGGATGGTGACCGTTTACTGCTGACCGACACTTATTTCCCCGGCTGGACAGCAACCATAAATCAAGTTCCGGAAAAAATTACCAAAGAGGTTATACCTTTTAGAACCGTAAGCATTAAAGGGCTTAAAGAAGGACGAGTAGTTTTTGAATATAAACCAGGATCTTTCTTCGTCGGTTTAGGAATAAGTCTGGCCAGTATTATGGCTTGGCTCGGGTGGTATTTTTGGAGCAAGTCTCAAGCTTAGAGACCGTTAGGCCGGGAGAGATAGTAAATGATCGGACCGGACAAAGTTTGGTAAAGTTCCCTTCCCAGGCAAAGACGCGATCTTGGTGTTCCCCATCTTCTTGAACTATTAGAAAGGTAAAATCCTTCTTGGTAAAGAGTTTTTTCTTGGACCAGAAGACCTGATTGTTGGCAAGATACTCCGGCTGACCGGGAAGATAAAAAATCTCATCGGGTTGATAACCATATTTTTTAGTACCATACCACCAAAAAAGATATTGATAAGTATAGTCATACACCGATGGAACATAATTGTAGACTCTGAAAGCCCGGCCATCGGCCTCTTGATACACTCGATCAATGGCAATCAACTGATTGGCCAGATTACTGGGATCAGACGATTTGGTAATTAAATACTCACCTAAGTAAGAAAAATGAGCCAAAAGAGTAAAGTAAAGCGTAGCCGAAATAAAAGTCCAGGTTAATAACCGACCGACCCGTCCTTCTTGGTAAAGTCCGGCAAAGGATGAAGCCAGAAAAAGTAACCCCGAAACAGAAAGTCCGAAGGTGTACCAATGTTTCAAATGTTGAGGAAAAGACAGGTAAAAAACGAAAGCCAAAATCATAAAACCCCCGGATAAATAGTTCACCAGATTCTCCGGTCTAGCTTTTCGAGATTTGACCAGACTATAAAGCATATACCCAAAGCCGGCCAAAAAAATAGGCCCTAAGTAGCCAAATCCGATATGATTACTTTGCAGAAAAGCGGTTTGAAAAGTCCGGTACCGTTCAGTGAGTCTAACAGCCAAGGGCAATTTTTCCCCCAGATCCGCCGAACTACCGGACAAACCGGCGATCAGAGTTTTGGTCATCAAAAAACCATGGCGAAACTCGAATAGAGCTTGCGGCAGAAGCGTAACTCCAAAAGCGAGACTTAACTTGAGAAGATCTTTCGGGGAAAACTTATTTAGAAGCAAAATAAGAAACGCAAAAGGAAAAAACAAAATGCCAAAGGCCGCTTCTATTTGCAGAGAGATCCCGGCCACCAAACCTAAAAAAATAAGCCGAAAATTGTCCCGATACCAAAGTGTGTCCAGTAAACAGGCAAAGAAGATGACAGTAAAAATGGGCATGACATTGGCGTTCCAAAAATAACGGCCGGTATAAAAGCCAACCGGTGAAAATAATAGGAGGATGGCGGTAAGGTTTGCCAGAATGAGGTTCTTTTTCCTTAGGATGTACCAGATAAATAGGGCCGCCATTTGAAACCAAGCGATCTGCCAGATGACTATGGCGGCAGGACTGCCGCCAAAAAGAATAAAGGGGATAGCGATAAAGTAGTAGTAAAAAGGCCCAAGCAAAACGCCGTTAACACTGGTAGTGGGTCCGACCAACCTGGGAGTGTGGGTAACCACCATTTGCCGGATATCGATCAAGTCACGCCCCTGATCGGGAGTGAAGGCAAAATTATTGCCTGAAATATATAAAAGCTTGATGACGGTACTAATGACGAAAACCAAGGCCACAAGGTAAAAAGAGAAGTGACCGGATTCTTTGGATTTAATCACCAGATAATTTTAGCAATTTATTGGAGAAGTGAAACAAGTTTTTTTTCGAACTCGGAGATAGAGAAGTCCCGAGATCTTTTGACAGCCAGCTTAGACATTTCATTGAGAGTTTCAGCATCGTTGATCAGCTCGAAGGTTTTGGCCGCAATTTCCGCCGCATCTTGACATAAGTATCCGTTTCCATGAGTGATAATTTCTTTTTGGCCTCCCTTGGCGATAACCAGAGGGACAGCTCCCGAGGCCATGGCTTCGACAGTAGCCATACCAAAGTGTTCCACTTTCTCGGGATCCGTTTGTTCATTGATCTCGTACCCGGCGGCGTGCCAAAAAAACTTGGCGTGAGCATAAAGTTCTTTTAATTTACCAAAATCAGGATTCAAGACAAACTCGATGTTTAGGCCGGCGGCGGCCGTTTTAAGTTTTTGAAGGACCACTTCCTCCCCCATTAGTCCGCCGGCCAATATTAGTTTGTAACCGCTGACTTTTTCGGATAATTTTCTAAAAGCCTCTATTAAAACATCTTGGCGTTTGCTGTGGGAAGGCGAATCGAAACGGGCCACGGAAAGAATAAGGTTCTCTTTCTGGCCCGGTTTAAAGCTTTCGGTGTCGATCGGGGGGTAAAGAACAAAGCCTTTGTCCTTTTGCAGATGTTTCTCTAAAACAGTCCGGGTAAAGTCCGAGTTGTAGACAAACTTTTTGATAAAGACTGATTTGAGGCTGGTAATGGTAGAGTTTCCGCCCATTTTTTTGAAGGGGACCTGAAGATGAATCAGGTTGTTCTTGGAAAATAAGAAAGGTAAACTGCCGTCACTAACCCAAAAGATCAAATCGTATTCTTTAGTGAAGGAAAGTCGTTCCGTGTAAGCCGTTTTTTGACTACAGAGGGCGTGAGCAGTAGCATCGATGGCTACTTGGGAAAGATCCATGCCAAAACGCAGTTCGGCCGCATCTAACTCTTTTCTGGTTGGCCAGGCGAGCACCACCGAGTAACCATTCTTGATTAATCCTAGAGCAAAAGAGAAAATGTATCTCTCCCCTCCCCCCAAAGTGTCTAGATATGGATCGAATATTAAAGCTTTTTTCATTTATTTAGCGAAACGATATAGATAAACGGGATACGAACTAACTTGCCAGATACCGGTTATTATACTGCCTCTGAAAGAATCTATCTCCCAAGCCGGATCTTGCCTGATTTGCTCCGGATCGGCGCTCTGAGAAACGACATACAATACCCGACTTTGAGGATAAGAATCGGAACGATCAAGTGTTTTGCCTTTAATTAAAACCATATCCCGATAACGCTGACCGGCGGTGTTAGTGTCGGATCCGGCCAAGGCCGCCACATTAGTTTGAGAATTGGTTTCACCGGAAATGATGTCGGCCACACTTCTAACGGCCATAATATCTCCTTCCCAAGTATAATTTTGAATCATATTTAACGAAGTAAAGAGACTAAAAAGCACCAAAAAAGAGATTATTAATTGACCCGAAATACTTTTATTTAAAGCCAAAAAACGGGTTAAAAATAGAATTACTAACGGTACCTGTGAATACTGATAGTGTGGATAGGTTTGGGAAACTAAGCCGAACAGCCCTAGAGAAAAAACCAGAGAAACAAAGGTGTACTTTACAATTCTGTCTTGGTGATAAACGATGAAGACAACGACCAGAAAAAATAAAAAAAGAAGAATAAATATCTGTTGACCGGGGACAAACATTTTAGCTAAAGTCTCTATGGCTGTCCAGAGTCTAGCCTGATAGCCGTTCCCGGAGAGAGAGATAAAAGATTTATTATTCGCCGTTAGGAAGCTACCGGAGTTTAAAAAGTAGTGATTTTTGGCTTCAAAAACTATGAATGGGATTAAAGCACTCCCAAAGCCCAGCAAAGTTAAAAATATTTTTTTAAGTCCGAGTTTATCACTTCGATAAATAAGAGGCAAAAACAGCAAGACTGGTAGGACTGTAAGAGCGGCCAAGTAATGAAGATATAAAGAGGCTCCCAGAGAAAAGCCGCCAACAAAAATGACAAATAAGTATTCGCTCTCAAGTGAAAGAAGGTAAAGGCTAAACCAGAAAATAACTAAATTTGGATTCCAAGCCCAGCGGGAAACCAGGACCATTGGATAAGCGGTGGCTGTAAAAAGTGATAGTAAAAATGATTTTAGTCCGCTTCCCAGATGATTAATAATGACCATAGTAAAAAATAGCCAAGTTAAGAGACCATAAAAAACAGCCATATATACTGGACCAAGGGGATCAAATTTGGAGAGGATGGTGGCCGGAAGATACATGTAGTAACTCAAAGAAGGAAACATTTCCAAATTATTTTCGGAGATAGGGCCGACAAAAGTTAGTAGTTTTTGCTCCCAGATTCGATGCATATCGACCAGAGCCCTCGATTCATCCCAAATAAAGCGGGAGTTTTGTTCAAGATTGCGGGAATAAAGAAATAAAACAAAAAAACCAAGAATTATTAGAGGAACGAATCTTTTAAGGGAAAATATTATGGATGATTTTTCCATTCTTCCAGCAGCTGTTTATCGATAGTCTCATAAGTTTCCTTCAACGAAGGCCGGCGTTGCATTTCCCATAACCGCTCGTAGGTGACAAATTTGCTAAACATTTGATAGATTATTTCTATCCAACCCTCAGTGCCATCACGCCACAAACCCTGGCGAAGGCAACGATCCCAAAATTCGGTCAACATAATGCGAACAAAGCGCCATCCGGCCATGGGCGGATGCCCGGCATCGAAAAGCATTTTGGCTTCTGCCTTTGACCAGAGAAGTGTGTTGGGTAATTTTTCATCAATATTTTTATGAGAAAGGTGAACCATTTGTTGGCGAAGGTCGCCGATAGAGCCCTCAATCTTTGGCTGTTCGTGCAGACGCCCCTCCCAGCGCTTGAGAGCCGACCGTTTGATGAGACGCAGAACTCTGGGATCTCCCCAGTGAGGCAGATGCTTCCCCAAAAAGACTTCGTAACGGCTAATGGTGTAGGCCAAGTGTTGTGGATTCTCAAGGGTGCTAAGAACTTCGCGAGCTAATTTCACCGGAATTCTTTCATCGGAGTCTAAATATAGAAGCCAGTCGCCCTTGGCAACTTTAGCTCCGTCATTGCGCCACTTGGCAAAACTATCGCCTGTGGCGTGAACAATTTTGGCGCCATATTTTCGACAGACTTCCAAGGTACCGTCGGTCGAACCGGTATCAACCACAATAATTTCATCGGCAAATTGCGAAGTCTTTAGCGCCGGAATAATTTCGGTGGCGACATTGCGGGCTAAGATAATTATCGATAATTTCATATTATTTTTTGCCCGGTACCGAGACTTTTTTGTTCCAGCTACCCCAGCCATAATTACCCAGAAGAAAATCCCGAGTGGCAATTTTCTGCGCCGGAGTACCAATAAAAAGTTTTTTGAGAGCCTCCCGGAAAAGAGCGAACTTTGTTCTGAAACTAGCGTACGACATACCAAAAAGAAAGCGGTTGCGGGTGAGAAAATAATCATTTAGAGGTGAACCAATTCCCGAACTTTGAGCTACTTTATGACCAATCTTTATCTTGGGATCGACGACTAAACGGTAACCGGCTTTTTTGATACGGGCACAAAGATCGGAGTCTTCAAAGTAAAGACAGTAGCGTTCATCAAATAAACCAACTTCCTTTAAAACAGAGGCTCTGACAATAAAAAGACAGCCGGTGACAAAGTCGGTATCGGAGACTTTATCATACTGACCATGGTCGACTTCATCTACTCCCACATGACTGGCGTAAACATTATTCCAATCATGATGCCCCCCGGCGTACCAGATTACTTTACCTAAGTCTGCTGCCCGGTAATGGGCTTTAAATTCAAAACCCTTGGCAAAATATATGAGACCTCCGACGACGCCAACCTTCTCCTCGGTAATAGGAGAAGCTAGAATATTTTTGACCAAATCTTTGGGAACGACGGTATCGTTATTGATCAAGACAATAAGGTCGGCACCGTCATGTAGAGCGCGTTTAAGGCCTAAATTATTACCGGCGGCAAAGCCAATATTTCCCGGAGATGCCAGATAAATAGCCTGTTTAAAACGAGTTAGTCTTTTTTGAAGGCTCTCGGACTGAGAATTATCTACGCAGTAGATAAAAATTTCGGTGTCGGAAGGGAGAGTGTTGGCTTCAAGCTGGGCGACCACTTCAAGAGTATCTTCATCGCTATGGAAACCCACGGTAATAAAGGCGATTTTCATGTACCTACATTATATATGGTTTAGGTTCTCCCGCCTATTTGAGGAGACGGCGACGGAGCTTCAAGAAAAATACCCGGACTCCGGACCGCGATTCCTGGATCAGAGTCGTCAAAAACCAGTAATGGATTTCCCGAAATTTGGCCCGAAAAACGGTCTGCCAGACCGGTGTAAAAACTCTCTCCTTGACCGGAGGATTTTCTTCTGCCTGCCAGACTTTAAGATAAACGAGAAGTATGGAAAAAAACTGGAGAAAGGCCATCACCAAACCATGCAAACCATCCTTATAGCCCTCACCGGCAAAAAAACGGGAGAGGAACTCCCCGAGTGGCTTGGAGATTAAATCGGCCGGCTCAAATTTGTAACCGGAGTCAATCAATTCCTTGGCTTGTTGAGAGGAATAACGAAGGGCGCGGGTAAAATATTCGTCAATAGTCCGGTAATGGAGATGCTCAAGAGCCAGGGCTGGTTCGTCCGGTAGGGTCAAACCTGTCCCGTAGGTCACCGGTACCGAGTGGATTTCATCATGCCATTCAACCGAACCTTTTTTGAAAAAACGAATGTTGTGATCGGGCCACCAGCGGGAATGCTGGAGCCACTGACCAAAGACGAGGTTTTTCCGGGGAATCCGGACGAAGTCCACCGTATTTTCATCGGCAATCTCAATGAGCCTGGCGGCCAGAGTTTTTGGGACTCGCTCATCGGCATCGATGATAAAGATCCAGTCCCCCAAAGCCTTATTGATAGCGAAGTTTCGGGCCGGTTCGACATAGCCCACCATCGTGTGATCATAAATTCGGTCGGTAAACTCGGCGGCAATTTCCTTGGTCTTGTCCTCGGACTCCATATCTACCACCACGATTTCATCGCAAAACTTAAGAGTTTTTAAACAGGCAAATATATTTTCCGCTTCGTTCCTGGTATTGATGACGGCCGAAATTTTTATTTTTGGCATAACTAGTTAAATTTATAGATGTTTATTTCACCCGAGTCAAAGATTTTGGTCAGCTTTAGATCAGATGGAGATAACTTTATTCTTTGGAGTGGAGTTTCATAAACGAAACTAATCTTATTTTTAGTCAGGAACTCGATGGCCCAAGCTTTATCTTCGGTATTAAAAAATCTTTGGGTATCGCGACTGCGGGACCGGTAGTCGAAACCGGTGATGTCGAGATTGATCATATCGGAGAGAAACTCCGGTTTGGCGGAAAGAGCCGAGATATAAGCGGTGGAAACATAGGCATATAAGGGTTTGGGGGCGTAAACTGTGCCAGCGAGACGAGGATTAAAAACGGCCGAGAGAACAATACCTGATGGTTGGTCGCGAAGCTTATCCAGAGCACTCAGCTCGGTGTAACTAACACGAGAGGCGGAGAAAGAACCCAGATAATCTTTTAGCGTACCCACTGAAGTCAGAAGAGTAAGAAGAAGAATGGGTAGAAAAAGAAATGGGTTGATCTTGACTAAGGCTTTGGCGGTAAAAATACCCAGGAAAAATAAGGCGTAGTACGAGAACTGAATTGTGTTCCAAGGATTGATATTTTGAACGAAGACTAAAGGAATAAGAAGCCCAAAAATAACCAGCCAACGAACCAGAGTTTCCGAAAGACCATTAGCTTTGGACTTGGCCAATTGAATTAGTCCCAAAAACCGGAAACCCAGATTGCCCAGTAAAAAAATCCCTAAGGCAAAAAGATTAATCAGACTGAGTTTGATAAAGTTGCCTGAAGCCTCGTAGGTCTGCCAAGCGGAAACTAACCGGGGCCAGTAAAAACGGTCAAACGAAGCAAAGAGACTGCGGGGGAACCAAAGGGGAGAAAAGACGAAAGGAGAGGCACCACCAAGGGTGGTGAAGGGCAAGGAAATGAGAATGCCGACCAAGAGAACTCCAAAAAATAACTTGTATTTTTTGGAAAAAAGTAAAGCCCCCAGAAGTAGGATAAAAGCGTAAATCTTGGTTTGGGCCAGGAAACCACCGAGAAGGGAAAGTCCAAAGATTGGAAAAGTTGATACAGACTCCTCCTTCTTCGCCAGCACAAGCAAGAAAGAGAGAAGGACAATGAGAGAAAGAGCATAAGGAGGATTGAGAAATATGGAGACGGATTGATTGGACCAGAAGGCCGATTCACCGGTGAAGAAGTCTTGCCCCGTCAGAAGCTTCGGGATAAAGCCGAAAGACCCGGCCAAAAAGACCAAGACTAAGGAGAGGAGCCTCTCTTGACGCGAGTAATGCCAGAGGTGGAGTAATTTATCAAGCAAGAAGACTATCGCGATGCCGGCGAGAATTGGAAAAAGACGGAAATAAAAGTCCAGTGACGAGATACCAAAAAGTTTGACCGTGAGACCGGA
This sequence comes from Candidatus Collierbacteria bacterium, assembly GCA_023245265.1. Classification (GTDB taxonomy): domain Bacteria; phylum Patescibacteriota; class Microgenomatia; order UBA1400; family MFAQ01; genus UBA10133. The sequence goes on along the minus strand of JAHFKQ010000002.1, from coordinate 21,870 downwards.
AAGAAAATCGAAAAGAAAATGGTAATTGGAGATTCTCTCTCCGGCAATTTGGGGATGAGAAAAACTGAAAGGACTTTGGGCAAAGTTCTCGATGAGAGAAAGATGGAAAATAGCGTCGTGACCATTCGGACCCCAGAAACCCATACCAAACGGATAAAGTAAACCATTACGAAAAACCGTCAGACCGGCTAGGAGAGCGACCGTTAAGCCCAGGGCAAGATAAAGAGGTAATTTTGGTTGACCGGTTTTTTTTATTTTTCCAATGATTTTGCCGATAACTAGCAGGAGGATAAGCCAGAAGAGCCAAGTAAACGAAGTGGTATTTTTAAAAGGAGTGTAGGGATTTAGATACCAAGTAGTGCCGGACTTCTTGGTCACGATGGTTAGATCCTTAGATGCAAGTGTCGGGGAAACAAAACCGCTAAAAGAAATATGGTCCGGATACAGAGTAAATGATTTTTCACCCAGCTGAAAGCCGATCTGCCAGTTGTCCCATTGTTTGGAGTGGACAGTAATGGCCCGGGCCATATCGAAGTCTAAAATCAGTTCCGACCCGGGACTCTTGATGGAGTCGACAACGGCTGGAATTTCCTGGAAAAGATCCAGACTTTGATTGGGGGTAACGAGGTAGTCTTCATAAATTTCCCGATTGTAAACCCGGAAATCAATAATCTTGGTAACGCCATTTTCAGATCTTAGGCCAAGACGGTAAAAAGGACTTTGGTACCAAAAGACTTTGCCGGTGGAAAGACCCTTGGGATCGGCCGATTCGTAATAATAAGCAGGAGTACTTTCCGGATAACGAGCTTTAAACCAATCGCCAAAACCGCCGAGGGAGATGAAATGTAAGTTGTATTGACCCTGCTCTTTTTTTAGTACTTGAAAAACATTTTTTATTTCGGTCTTATATGTTTTGAGATCGTAATCATTTTCCAGACCAATATTGAGATAAGTAAATTCATTGAACGATTTTTGACCATAGGTAGCCAATAATTTTTCAAAGTACTTAGTCGTCTGTCCTTGGGCCAAGTAATCGTTGACTTGAATCGATGAGAGCGAGGAAGAACCGGCGCCATAAAAGTTAAAGAGGTCTCGCTGGGCCCAGCGGACCATGGCGAGATTGACACGATTCTGCAAACTACTCGCCGGTACCAGAGAATTATTTTTGTCCGGGAAGTAAGGACTCCCAAGGTACCCGCCCCAAAGACGATAATGATCCGTACTGTATTGATCGTCACAGTTCATGGCGATCAGGACCGAATACTTGGTCTGTAGGTACTGCAGAGAAGAACTATCCAAGTGCCAAGCGGAAACCGACTTGGGATAAATGCCAAAACGAACAAAGAAGGACTCCATGTAAGTATCGATGAGTTTTTCTCGATCCATGACAGAGTATCCGGAGAGAAAAATTCGGTTAGCGTTGAAAACAGAAATTCCGGCCGGATAGGTAACATCGGCGTCGGCGGCTAGATGGGGAGTAATTTCCAGGAAAGCACCGAGAGTCTGATTTTGATCTATCTCGGAGAGATGATTAAAGAAGGCGGAAATGGTAGCGTCTCGGACGGCATCGTAGCGGAGGAGCCAGGTAATGGGATATGCAGAGGCGGTGGACTCGGCGTACTGAAACTTGGGAAGCGCCAAAGGATCTTGTTTGCCGGCCTGCCAATTTTCCGGACCTCGGACAGGGTTCGCAAACGAGACAAAGGTTTCGGCTTTGAAAGCCTGTACCGGACGAGCGAGGCTCAGAAAGACCAGGGAAAGAAGAATAAATATTTTTCTAAGCATGTTTTATCTTAAAGTAATTAAGTGTCTCCGTAAAAAACGATTTGCCCTCCAAAAGGAAAATGGCCAGAGTATAAAAAGCGATTGATGACAGAATGATGACGGCCAGCAAGGGGAACGAAGTGATAAACCGAGAGGTAAAGAATAAAAAGACAGACATCAGGAAGGTAGCACTAAGAGGAGTCCGGATGATGGTAAAGATATTAAAATTGACATGGGACTTGGCCATAAAGATCGTCACGATCGAGGAAGTGGCTATAAGGCCGGTGGCATAAGCCACTCCCATATAGCCCAATTTGATCGCCAAGAAAGGCATCGTCAACCAGGTAAGTCCGGTCCACATCAGCATGAGCTTGAAGGTGGACTTGATATGACCGGTGGCATTTAGTAAATTGGTGAGACTGGTACTGATACTGGCCCAGGCGGAGTTATAGAGATAGAGATAGAGGGGAATAATCGCCGGGAGCCACTTGGCGTAGCGAGGGATCAGGTGAGTCATCGGTAAAGCCACAAAGCCCATCCCGGCTAAGATGGGAAAGGCCAATAAACACATATATTTCAGACTAATTTCGACAGCGTGAGCGAGCTTCTCCTTGTCATGTTGAAGACGAGCGAAAGTCGGGAAGGAAACTTTGGTGAGATTGTCCATCACAATCCGCAAAGGTAAACCCGCCCAACGAGAAGCCCAACCGATATAGCCGAGGCCCTGAGTACCAATAAACTTAGTGAGAATTATAGTCATACCATCATCTTTTAAAACAGCTAAAAAAGTATTCGCTTGGTAGGGCAGACCAAAACGCAAAAGATGTTTAAGAGAGGCCCGATTAATACCGAGGGAGGGCCGCCAAGGATAAACCAGATACATCGCAATAAGACCGACTACCCCCCGACCCAAAACAGCAAAAGTAAAGGCGGTCACCCCAAAGCCTTGCCACGCCAAGAAAACTGCTAAAGCATTGAAGGTGAGGGTTTCCAAAACCTGAGGCAAAATAAGTTTGTTAAATTTAATCTCCCTTTCCAGCATGATGGAGGGAATAGTTTTGAGAGAACTAAGAAAAAGGGAAACTCCCATGGCATAAAGAAGATACATGCCAGCTTGATCGATCCCATATTGAGTCCGGATAAAGGGAGAAAGAATAAAAAGAATAATGAGAAGAGAGACGACCAAAATTTGTTGAATCGTAAAAGTGGTGGCCAGATCTTCTTTGGTAATCCCCTCTTTCTTTTGGATCAGAGCGGCCGCGAGACCAATGTCGGAAAAATAGCCCAAGAAATTGACGACCGAGGAGACCAAATAGAAGATACCATAGGTATTCGGATCCAGAAAAATGGTGAGGGCCAGAGTAGCAACAAAAGAAATTATCTGAATAATGAAAGTTCGCGAAATGAGGGCCAGAACACCGGAAATTGAACGGCGTTTGACTTCTTGAAACTCTAGCACCGAAGGGGCGTCAGGCGGGGTGTTTTCGATCATGAGAGATGAGCATTGCTAATATGACAAGAGACAAAAGGGTCACTAAATCGGACAGTAAGCGGACGGTGGTATAACCGATCTTGATATCCAGATGGTGGAAACCTTGGCCGACAGTCACCACTACTCGACCCAAATCAGGATCGATCTCGGTAAGAACTTTTTGACCATCGACTTTGGTAACCAGACCGGGATAAGTATAAAGAGGGAGCATCACTTTAGCAGAAGGTGAAGAAACTAAAACGGCAAAGTTCATCCAATTGGTACCCGACCGGAAACTCTCAACTCCCCCTAAACCTTCGACAAAAATGGGGATCGTAAAGGCGGGGGCTCCGGGGGGTTTGGGAGCGGAACGAGGTAAGTAATCGAAAATGCCGCCAGTGACTTGATTCTCCCAAGCGAGGCCGGAAAGTTTTTCACCCAAAGTAATACGGGTGTGTCTCTCGACATGGAAAAACTCGATATTCCACAGAATGGTGCCCAAAATCAGAAGGGTAAATAAAATGGGCCTGGAAAATTTTGGTAAGGTTAGAGTGGCGAGATAACCTGAAGCGAAGGAAAAGTAAAAAACGATCAGGGCCACTAACCGCCACGGGAACTGGGCGTATTGAAGAAGAGGGATGACTTTCCAGATTTCGACGGACCGACCATGTGAGAGAAAAGCATAAACTAAACCCAGAAAAACTACCATGATGATCATCAGTGAAGTCGTTCGTGCTTTTTTCAACCGGAAGAAAGCGACCAGCGCGGCGAGAAAGGCGGCCAGCCATTGGATATGACCGATGGCAAAAGACATGCCATCTTCCGGACCCCAGGTAGAACCTCCATACCCCCAGAATCGGGAAAGGAAAAGTTGTTTAATATCGGCAAAGTGAGCTAAATAATTGAAATAGCCAACCATCATCGAATCCACATGAACAAACTTTTGTTCCAAAACTACCGGGACAAAGAAAAAAGCCGCCAACCCGACACCAAAAATACCGGAGAGAATTAAGGCTTTTAAAGGTTGAATTTTCCGAGTACGCCAAAGCCAAAAGAGAGCCCAGAGAATGGCCGAAGGGGCGAAAACCATGGTCATGACATTATGTGAAGTGATCTGCAGAGCGATGGCGACACTGAGAAGTATGAAATTGCGCAGTTTTTTGTCATCTTTGATCAAACGATAGAGATACAGCAAGACAAAAGGGAACCATACCATACCCCAGGCCTCGTTGAGAGCTCCACGGACATAAATATCAACCGAGTGATAAGGAGAGTAGACATAAATTACCGAGGCAATTAAACCACCCCATTTGCCAAAAAATTCTCTGGCCAGGAGAAACATTCCGAAAGCCGAAAAAATAAAGGCCAAGGCAAAAATAATTTTGACCGGCCAGAAAAAACCAAGTCCCAGAAGGACCAACAGTTCCATGGGGTAATAAGGCATCGGAGGATAAAATTGCATCAAGGGATAGCCATAGCCGAAGCCAGCATCCGGGACCCAGCGGCAGGGAAGCTGACCATCATGTACACATTTATCGACTTGAAAAAGACGAAAGACCTGAAGGTCATCGTGCATCGGGAAAAAGCCGGGGTGAAGCAGATCTTGGAAAGCCGGAATAATGAGAATAAACAAAACCACTAAAATCCGGTATCGCCAGAAAAAGCGGGCGAGAGAAGAAATGGTAGAAAAGAAATAACGCATGTAAGTTAATTATATACAGGGAAAGCCGGTTATTTCAGGCGGAAGAAAAGCAGAGACTCGAACGAGCCATCGGGCCGAGTAAATTTGGGATAGGATTTTATAAGCTCCAACTTGGCCATTTCGGACGCGGGTAAATGATTCCGGGATGAATTGAGCACGAAGAAACGGTCATTGGTCTTGGCCGTGTTTAATAGACCGGATGGAATTTCAAAAATATTTGGTGTCGAGCCCACGATAGTAATATTGGGGTGCCCCTCGGTATAGATTTGTAAACCATCCGGCAGTGTCCCAAAAGTACCTTCGGTGAAGACGACTATCTTCTTGCCTTTGGCTTCTTCGGTGAGTAAATAATTGGCCACCTCCTTTTGTCCGGTGCCGGCTGTCCACTCCGAGAAATAACCACTGCGCATGTCGAAAGACATGGGAGCTATCTCCGGGTTTAAGAGATAAACAAAGCTCAAAATGAGAGGGACGGAGAGAAATAAAACAATGGAGGCTTGAATTAAACGCCCTTTGCGGCTCGACAACCAATGAAGACCAAGTCCCGCCAAAGGAATCAAAGGCAATACGGCATAAAGAATGTAGCGGCTGGTATAAACCTTGGCGATGAAGGCTTGAAATAAGAGAGGCAGCAAAGAAATCAGAATCAGAAAAAGATATTGACGCCTGGTTTTGGGATTAAGAAATCCCAGAAGACCCAGAATTAAAACCGTGGGTGAGAGAAGTAAAAAAAGCCAGTCGGCGGTTTTGGTTAGATTTTCCAGCAGTGGCATAAACGGATGACCAAGAACTTCTTTAAATGAATAAACATAATCTTGATTTCGAGCCCCGATCATTTGAAAGCCTACACCCAGGCGGAGAATGGCATACATACCTTGAGAGATCACTAAAGCCAAAAAGAGACCCCAGAAAATTTTGATGATGTTAGACCGGTTTAACTTTGAGTGGTCCACAAAAAATATCAAAGCCAACAGAGCCCAAGGATAGTAAATCATGGCCGGTGACTTGGTCAAAAGTCCCCCACCAATGGCAAAACCCAGAAACATGGCAAACTCAACTTTCAGAGTTTTGGCAAATTGATAGGCAAAAATCAATGACCAGAGGCCAAACGAGGCCAATAAACTATCCGCCAAGGCCATGCGATCAAAAAACATGGTAAAGGGAACAATGGCATAGATCAGAGTACTAAAGAGAGCAATAAAAATATCGGAAAAAAGAAGATAAGACAAGACCCCAAGACCAACGAGAGACCCAACCCCAGCCAAGACAGAGAGCAGTCTAGCTCCAACTAAAGGATCCGACACGAATTTCAAAAAAGGAATGGTGGCCCACATAAAAAGTGGTTGTTTACCGTCCTGAAGCGGAAGAAAACGGAGTGTTGGTTCCGTACGCATGACCTGAGACCAACGGACATAAATGGCTTCGTCGACAAAAACCGGAACGGTATTCAATCTGAAAAGTCTAAAAAAGAAAAACAAAGCCAGAGTGGTAACAGCTAAACCGAGTAGCCAAAGAACTTTATTTTTGGTCATATTTGCTGGTTAGGTCGTTAATCTTAACTTGAATAATTTGCATAAGCATGTCGATGGATTCCGAGATAAAGCCTCTTTGCTTACTGCTAGAAGTGTCTTCATCTTTCCAAGTCACATCGACCTCCTTTAATTTATAACCAAACTTTTCGGCTAAGAAAAGTAGTTCGACATCAAAAGCGGAAACGGTCCAACCTTTAGTGGTCGCCTTTTTGGTGATAACCGATAAAGAAGGAAAGATATTCTTAGCCACCGCCAGTTTCATGGCTTTGAAACCGCACTGAGTATCAACCACATTATGAAGCAACATAAAACCACGGATCGAACGAAAAGCCCAAGAAGCAAGCTGACGGGAAAAAGGGAAATTTTTGCGCATTTTACCCCGGGAACCGAAGACCACGTCGAAGCCCTTATCAAACCAAGGGAGTAATTTTTCAATTTCATTCAAAGGAGTGGACTGATCCATATCCGTATACAAAACGATTTCCCCGGAAGCCACCTGAATAGCATTCCAAATTCCGACGGCTTTACCTCCGTGATTTCCATGAATCAAGGAAAAGCCGGGGTGTTTTTTGGCAAAGTCGGCGATTAGTTTGTCCCCTCCATCAGTGGAACCATCGTCATTAATGATGACTTCCCAGGTAAATTTGGCTTGACGAAGATAGGTGGCCATTTGCTCCAAGACTCCCCTTTCGAGATTAGCGTGTTCGTTATAGTTACTGAGAACGATCGAAAGCTTCGGTTTCATGAGTGTTGACCTACTTAAAAAGATTGGTCTGATAATATTTTAACTCATCAATAGACTCCAGAATGTCGGCCTGGGCCCGGTGGGGTTCAACCTTGGGATAGTCCGGGATACTGGGATACCAACGATGCATCAATTCTTTCAAGGTGTTGGTGTCGACAATCCGGTAATGCACGAAATCATATAGACGGGGCATGTAAACCCGTAAAAATTCCCGGTCCATATAGATAGAGGAGCCTGCCAAGAGGGCCGTGTGTGGTGCACAAAATTTTTTAAGAAAGTCCAAAGTTTGCGTTTCCGCTTCTTCGACAGTGATTTGAGATTGACGAATTTCGGTGAGCAGTCCGGACTCAGTAAAATGTTCTTGATTCCATTTGACCATTTTGCGGAGAATCGGCTCCGGCTGATGAATGACCAGGTCCGGCCCGGTGCCTAAAATTTGGAGATGGCCGTCGGTGACGACGGTCGCGATTTCGACGATGACACCTTGTTTTACATCAAGATCGGTAAATTCCAGATCAAGCCAAATGAGAGGAGATAAAGGGGCAGTGGAACTCATTTGGTGTGAACTAAACGATAGATTTTTAGATAATCGATATTCCACGATTCAACCACATGTGAAGGTCCAAAAACCGCAATTTGCCAAGCGGGGTTGCCCTCAGGTTGACACTTGTCCCCATCTTCGCAAATGACAAAGAGTTGGTCGACGACCTTTTCCTCCCCCCGAACCAGATTGGCTTTTTTATTTTCCAAAAAGAAGCGGTAAGATTCATCGTAGTTTTGCTTGGCGATTAGACCAAAATTGAAAGGTTGACCCTTTGCCTCTTTGACAATCAGGTCGACCGCGGCTTCAGTCCGCTGGAGTTGGCGGTTGGGAGTCTCTCTAACAGGGCTAAAAAATAAACTGTACCCTACCAAAAAGATCACGATTAGACCGGCGATAATCTTGAGGAAAAATTTTTGATTTAAAAGGTAGCCAAGTAGCAATCCCAGTAAGAGATAAACGGCCGGATAAATAAAGCCCAGGTAGTGGATGTAAACATGCTGCTTGTAAACGCTCAGCCCCAAGATAGCAAAACCCAGCCAAACAAAAAGAAGTTGCATCGAAGCCCGGCGAGTAGATTTGAGATAGAGAAGTACCGACAGTAACAGGAGAAGAGTAGCGGCCAAAGGGGCAAATAAAGTTTGACGGGCCAGAACCAGATCCGAGACGGTCATTAGGATAATGGGCAGAAAACGGTCCGAACGGACCGGATTCAAATTGACCGTAGTTTGACGATCGGTAAAAAAAGCCTTGAAGGCATTAAAGTTCATCCCCTGATGCTTGATATCAAAAAGGACCAAAGGTGACATCAACATCAAGAACAAACCGAGAGCAATGAGGGTTTGTTTGATAAAAATTGATTTGGCTTTAGGTTCCTTTTTGATGGGCAAAAAAGAGAGTAACCAAAAAAGTCCCAGAACCGGAATCAACAAGAGTCCCAAATAATGCATCTGCAAAGCAAAAGCATAAGAAACTCCTACAATAGGCAACCAGAAATATTTCTTAGACTGCCAGACCTCATAGATGCCCCAAATGCAAAGAAGAGCAAAAAAAGGCATGGGGTTGGGGTTCCAAGAAGCCCGGGCATAAATAATGGCGACCGGTGAAACGGCATAAAGTAAAGCGGCTACCAGACCGGCGGCCGGACCAAACCAGCGACGACCTACAAACCAGGTTAGCCAAACGGTGAGAGTGCCTAAGAGAGCGATCATAACCGCCGGTCCGACGGGGTTCAGGCCGGAAAGAAGGAGGGCCGGAGCCATCATATAGTAGTAGAGAGGTCCGAGGTACATATTGCCGATGCTGGTCTGAGGCCCAATAAAGACCAGGTTCCCTTTGGTAACCAGGTCTCGGACGATACGAACATCACGACCTTCATCTCCCAAGAAGGTCATAAACTCGCCGATACGATAAGTACGGAGACCAAGGGCGAGTAATAAAATTAAAATGAGGAGAACTGACTCAAGTTTGTTCTTTTTGAAAAAATTGATCATTTTAGTTTATACCAGAGCTTAAAAAGATCTACAAAACTCTGAACAATCACATCCAAATTGGCACCGGTCCCCTCCCCTTTTTCGCGGGGATAATGACTGACGCCGATCTCAACAATCTTAAAACCTTTCTTTTTGGCTTTGATCAAAAACTCACTACTAATAAAAGCGCCTCTTTCACTCTGCAAAGGCTCGATACTATCCCGGACTTTCTTGGAGATTAATTTGAAACCACAATCAATATCCCGAACCGAAAGTCCGAATAGGAGCTTAACAATAACCTGCCAGACGAAAGTGTTTAATTTGCGGATCAGAGAAACTTTGCGACCTAAGTAATAGCCGATGACCAGATCGGCACCGGTTTTTTCTTGAGCTTCAAGAAAACGATTTATTTCGGAGAAATCAAACTGACCATCGGAGTCGATGAAGGCAATCCAGGGATATTGACAAGCATAAAGGCCGCTTTTAAGAGCGCCACCATAACCGCGGTTAGGATTATGATGGATAACACTAATTCTTTTGTCTTTGGCAACCAGCTTGTCGACAATGGCCCCGGTTTTATCTTTGGATCCATCATTGACGACAATGAGTTCCCACACGGGCACATTTTTAATTAAATTTTCCGTCACATTCTTGACAGTTTTGACGATACTGGCTTCTTCGTTATAAGCCGGCAGGAAAACTGACAATTTTTCTATTTGTCGCGCCATACTCACAAGTATATACTAGAGTCTAGATGAAACGAGCGTACTTAACGATTTTGGTGATTTTATTTTCCTTACTGGTCTGGGCGCCATTTGCGGCCAAAATAAACCTACCCGGCTGGAACATGGACTTTTCCGGAGGAACCAAGACCCTTTGGCAGAATTTTGACGGACCCAATTATTTGATAGTAGCCAAAACTTGGTACAACAAAGAACAAATTAAAACTGCCTTCTCGGCCCCTTTGCCGACCGAGTATTATCCCGCACATTTTCCTCTTTATCCGGCCATAATATCTATTTTTGATACTGTTCTCAAAGGACCAACAGCCATGCTCCTGGCCACTCTTTTGGGCAGTGTGCTGTGTTTCCTGATGCTTTATAAATATGCGCAAGAGTTTAAGCTCAGTAAAAATGTTTTCTGGCTCTGTCTGACATTTCTACTTTTGCCGGCGCGGTTTGTGGCGGTCCGGGCCGTCGGCTCGCCGGAGCCTTGGTTTATCTTTTTTATTCTGGCCAGTCTCTACTACTTTCGCAAAGAAAACTTTTGGCTGTCCGGAGCACTGGCGGCTCTGGCTCAGCTAACCAAAAGTCCGGCCATTATCCTTTTCGCGGCTTACGGAATCTTTGCCTTGACGGAATCGATAAAAACCAAGAAGCTGCAATTAAAATACTGGCCGTTACTCCTTCAGCTTTTGGCCATACCACTCTTGTTTTGGTTCTATGGAGTGCGCACCGGCGACTTTTGGGCTTACTTCCATAGTGGCGATAACATCCACCTTTTTTGGCCACCTTTTAGTGTTTTTGCTCCCAAAGGACAAACCTGGGTGGGCAGTTTCTGGCTGGAAGATGTCATTTATACCTGGCTGATTTTTGGCACCGGGGTGATGAAGTTACGGGACAAGAAACTCACCATTGAGTACTACTTCGCCGGTCTCTTTTTCCTCTCTACACTCTTTGTGGCTCACCGGGATATTAGTCGCTATATATTACCAATCGCTCCTTTGGTATTAATTGGGTGGGATAAGCTGATTCAGAAAAAAGAATTTAAGATCGTGGCGGCCCTCCTGATGATTCCGATCCTTCTCTATTCTTGGACATTCCTCCTAAACAATACGGCTCCAATAGCTGACTGGGCTCCTTACCTTTAGACTTTTTTCTTCCAAATCACGAGGTTGTAGATGAACCAGTTGAGAGGGACGGTGATGAAGAAGACAGCGAGAATGAGGAAATGAGTGCGGTAAGCATCACCAAAAAATTCGGTTCCTAGACCGATGACGAGACTAGGGAGAATGATACCGGAGACAACCGAGCTAAGATTGAAGGTGGTAAATTTTCGAATCAACTTCGCCCCCCAAACTAACTTTTCGTTTTTGAAAGTCCAAAGATTGTTCAGAATAAAATTACTGATGATGGAGAACTCTGCCGCTAAGGCATTGGCCACAGTGTTTCTGACGCCAACGACACCGATTAGGTTACTGAGAAGCTTGGCAAAAATATCCAAACCAACTTTATTGATGACAAAACCAAATAAACCGATGGTACCGAACTTGATAAATTTTTGAGTGGTGGCGTCGGTGTAGCGTAACAAAAAGACGGAGCGAAAAATATCTTTGGCAGTTTGGGGCTCAATCTTGGACTCGCCGGTTGCTCTGAGACCGAACTGTAATGGAATTTCTTTGATTTTGGCCCCTAACTGAATAGTTTTATATAAAAACTCAAGTTTGTAGCCGAAACTTCGGGAATAGAGATGATCCATATCCATGGTGTCGACAAAACCCTTAACTCGAGTAGCCTTTAAGCCAGTAGTTGGATCGGTGACACGGAAAAAGTACCGGGTTGGAAAAAAAAGAACAAAACGGGCGATAAAACCCCCAACTTCACTAAAGAACAGTCGTTTAAAGCCCCACCCCTTGGGGTTGCTCCCACCTTTGATTTTACGAGAACCTAAAACATAGTCATATCCATCCTCAATGGCTTTTAGCATGACCGGTAAAGCGGCCGGAGGGTGCTGGAAATCACTATCAAACTCAATAATGACATCGGCGTGATGTTTGGACATAGCCTGCCTAAAACCTTTGACATAAGCCGCACCAATGCCTTCTTTTTTAGTTTCGATGAGTAGATCTAGATTTGGATATTGTTTCTGTTTGTCCTGAATAATTTTCCAAGTACCATCGGGAGAGTGACCATCGACATAAAGTAAAATACAACGCCAACTGGTAATTTTAGGAAAAGTTTTTTTAAAGAGATAGTCGATCATCTTGGCAGTATGACCGGCTTCATTGAAAGTGGGAATGACGATGACGGCGACCGGTAGTTTTTTCATGCTTATTCTTCGGATTCTTTTTCAACCGCTTCATCTTTTTCACAGTCACAGTCAGTACATTGACCGTCACATTCGCCATCTGAGCAACATTGCTTATCTTCACAGCACTTGCCTTCGCACTTACAGTCCTCACCACAGTCTCCCCCCTCACATTTACATTCCTGACAGTCACATTGGCATTCTTCGCAACAGCAGTCGCATGACTCTTCTTGGATTACTTCGTTTTTTGGATCAGTAGCCTGGGTTTTGTTCATAGGACAATTATACTGCCGATAACTCGGATGTGACGGCTATAATAGGGATATATGAAAATCGACATTTTGACCATATTTCCGGAAATGTTTGAGGGCGTTTTTAAGTCGTCGATGATTGGCCGGGCGGTGGGTACCGAGGTAGTGCACATCAATGTCCGAAATCTGCGTGACTGGAGTGATGATAACTATAAGAGTGTGGATGGTCGGCCCTTTGGCGGTGGCGCCGGCATGGTAATGAGAGTGGATGTCATTGACCGAGCGCTAGCGGAATTAAAGAAAGAGGGATCTAAAGTAATATTGATGGATACAAAGGGCAAAATGTACGACCAGAAAGTGGCCGAGAAATTGAAATCCGAGGAACACCTGATCTTTATCGCCCCCCATTTTGAAGGGATTGATCACCGGGTGCATGAACACCTGGCGGACGAGATCTACAGTATAGGGCCTTTCGTCCTCAGTGGTGGAGAACTGCCGGTAATGGTAGTCGTCGATAGTATTTGCCGGCTGATGCCGGGAGTGCTAGGCAACCCGGAATCTCTTAAGGAAGAGTCCTACAGTGAAGAAATGTCTATGGAGTACCCGCAGTACACCAGGCCGAGTGAATATAACGGCTGGAAAGTGCCGGAAGTGTTACTTTCGGGAGATCACAAAAAGATCGAGGCTTGGAGAAAAGGAAAGTAAGGTCTAGCGGTGTGTGTTGCGATCGTCGAATTCTTCCTGTTGGAGAAGAGTTAAGGCTTCTTCAACCGACCCAGCCTCACCACTTTTGAACTTCTCAGTAATTTTTCGGGCTTGATCCGGCAGTAAAGCCTTACCATTATGGGGATCCGGTTTCAACAAACTTAAATAAAAAGCTTCCTGACCTTTTTTACCGAGACTTTCGAATCTAGACTTATTGTTTTCAATATTTATCTTCCGTAACTTGTCTTCTTGTTCAGTTGTCATCTCCGAATAGATCATTTATTTTGGTATCCCAAAGGGAATTAAGTAAATAAGAGTTTCTGAAGATGGAATCGTGACCAGATCCTTGACCTTGATATCGGAGAATGAGGTAATAGTGACCATACCAAGATGTAAACTCTCGGCCTGGAGATAAAGATTTTGAGCAGCATGGCCGGCTTCAAGATAGACTTCTTTGTCGTGAGGCAGACCGCCATAAGCTTCGGCCATCTTACCCATACTGCCGGTGATGATAAGGACAGCGGGAGCCGACTTGAAAGAACTCTCATTGACCGCTTCGTATAAGGCTTTTTGAAGCTCAACCTTTTTTATGGGATTAAGGGCATGAACCGGGGATCTATCTCCGGGAATATATTGGTATTCGCCCGGATCCAAACCTTCGACTTTGGAGGCAATGAGATAGACCGAAAGAGGATAAGTAGATTTGGCAGATGGAGTAGTCCGACCACCCCAATCGACCGTCACCCCCTGAGCCGCCCAAAGCATTTGAGAAACTTGTTTAAGAGAGAGCGAGCTATCTTGATAATCGCGTCTGGAACGACGATTTTTGAGGACGGCTTCGATGGAGTTACCACTACGCAAATCCGGTTTTGGTAACGAGATACTTTCGGAAGGTAAAATAGTAGCGGTTTGGGAAGAAGGAACTACTTTAGAATTTTGAGCATTTTTAGTAAGAACAACAGCGGCGATAGTTAAAATTAAAACCAACAAGGCGGTCATCATTGGGACTAACCAATGCCGACCGCTAAGTGTGGAGAGTAACTTGGTAATTTCTTTTTTTTGGGCAGTTAGTTTCACTTTAGATAAAGCTGACTACTTTGGCTGTTTTGCGAATACCGGCAAACCATTCTTGAGTCTTGGCGTAAACTTCTTGCTGATAAAGGGTATCCTTGATGTCGGCCTTAACATCCTCTAATTTCTTGCCTGCAAACATAGTCTTATTATCGTCAAAATACTTCTTGATGGCTTCATCGGTGATTTCAATTTTGTATGACTTCTCAATCAACTTCTTAAGAGCCAAACTTTGATTAATTGAATCTTTGGCTTTGGCTTCTGTCAAATTATATTGACTAAGAGCCGCTTTGAAGGCCTCTTCACCACCGTAGTCTTTGACAATTTTGGCCATTTCATCACTCACCTCTTTTTCTGTCACCGAAATTTTATTTTTCTTAAGTTCCTGAATCAATAATCTCTCGGAAACAATTTCGTCAAAAGTTTGTTTGCCGTATTTCTCCACCATTTTTTGATTCAACTCGTAACGGGAAACAGGGACGGAATTGATGGTTCCGGCTATAAGATGACCACGATACTTCTGAGCCAGTAAGAAAAGAAGCGAACCAAGAGCAATGATCAAAACAAGCTTGGTCAAAAAGCCAAAGGGTGAACGACGAACACTTGGAGACTCGGAAACCGCCTCTTTACTGAGGGCACGCAGTTTTTTAATAACTCGAACCGACTTGGCGGCTTTGGTTTTTGATTCTTTCATAGGAACGGATTTCTTAGTAATGGTTTTTTTAGAGGTTGATTTTGCCATAGTTTATATATTATCACTTTCTAGGTTAATAACATTATCAAAAGGAGGAATAATAGGATCCGGTAGTTCGGTGCCGAAGTTTAGGATATTTTGACGAATCGGCTCATAAGCGGAAACAAAGGTCGTTTCGGCCGTCGGCTGAGGTAGGCCAATATCCGGAGGAAGAAAGACCGGAGCGGTCGACCGACCAAAAAAGGCTTTGCCGACAAAGAGAGCCAGGAGAAGGAAAAGGGCCACTCCCCCACTTATCAAATACCACTTATATTGAATTAACTTAATCTTAAACGGCTGCCAAAGGGCACCACTTTTGAGATCGTTTATTAATTTGATGGCTTCCGGATTGGTGATTTTGTCAGTTAGATTGGGCATAGTTTTTTTCGATATCGATAAGGCGGTTAATCCAGTCCAACTGAAGAGTGCGGATTTCGGCCAGTTTCTCCACTCGGGAAGTGAAAAAGATTTCCGCATCGGCGGCAACCTCATCCTCAGCTATATTTAGATTTTTGGCCAAAAGATCAATTTTGGCATCAATGATTTTGGCCGAGTCCCGGAGTTCTTGAATTCTGGCAGTCAAAGTGGCCGGTAAAGTGCTGGGTAATCTGGGGATTAAAGAATCCAAAGCATTCTTAGAGTCTGTTTGGAGCCGAACCAGAGTGGCAAGCTTATGACCCAGGATCCCAAATTTAATCATCCGATCATGATGAGGAACGGCTTTCAAATAGGCTTCGGTAAACTTTTTTAAATCTTCTTGGGTCACGACACTTTGGGATTGCTGTGATTCCTGAAGATAAAATTCCCGACTGGCCGCGAGAGAGGAGACAATTGGTCTTAAAGGTTCGTAATTGGCTTGAGTCCCTGCGACGAGATCCATCAAGTACCAAGCGAAAGAAGCTTTGGCCAAATCCCGAGAGTAAATAGTTTGTTTGGCCGCCAGAAGGGTTTTTTGTTGATTGTCTAGACTGGGGGTAGCGAGATAGTCTGCCTTGAGAAGTTTGTACTCCGGGTAGTGAAGACGGTACTGGCCATATTGGTACTCATAATCGGTCTTGGCACTGGCCAAAACTAAGGGAGCAACAACACCGGAAAATATGAATAAAGAGAGAGCAAAAAAATATGGAAATATTTTATGGATCCCCGACTTAGCGAGGATGACATGAGGTGAGGTCATCTACTGATAGTATATACGATTATTACTTCGACACTTCGGGGGCAGGTATAGTGAGTCCTTGACCGATAAGTAACTCTACGATGGTTTGCCAAGTGGAAAAATGAGTTTCTAAAGCTTCTTCGGTGAGAACTGTTTTCAAACCTCCCCAGACAGGGTATCGATTGGGGTTGGCTTGGGTTTTTAAGAACTCGGCGATGGAGGCCGACTTGATGACGGAAGCATCGGCTCCCAGCTGATCAACCACATAAGTAATTAATTCATAAGGAGTCGTGGTGTCGGAAGCGCAATGGAAGACACCGTGAGAGTCGGTCTCGATAATTTTGGTCAAAGTGTCGGCAATCTGATCAATAAAAGCGATACAAATTTGCTGATCGTTAAATAAAGGGTACATCTTACCATCGGCGTATTTTTTGAGGGCGCCACGGATATAGTCTAGTTTGGCATCGTAGTGGGCGCGCACGGGATAGATGATACGGAGAATAGTACCGCCTCTTTCTTTAACGATTTTTTCGGCGCGATTTTTGGTCCAACCATACCAAGTCAATTTTTCATTGGTTTCGGGAGGTAGTTCCGTTTCGGCATAAGGACCGGGCTGACTTAAGTCCCCCGGGAAAACCATATCAGTGGAGATTTGGATGAAATTTTTGGATTTGAAAGCGGCAGTAAGGTTGCGAACACCCTCAACATTGGCCAGCCAAGCGGAACCCTTTTCATCACCGGTCTGAGTTTCGGCGCCGTTAACATCGGTAAAGGCCGCAAAATTTACTAACCAGTCGGGGTTCTCTTTTTCGATTACTTCACGCACTTGGTCCGCATTGGTCATATCAAACTCAGGGTAGCCGGGAGTAACAAAATTGAAACGGGTGGAAAATAGTTCGATAAAACGGGATCCCACTAAACCGGAAGCTCCGGTGACCAAGACTTTGATTTTAGACATCCTTACATTATCTCAGGTTTTACGAAGTCGTAGGAAACATCTTTAGGATCGATACGGCATTCCTGCGTATTCTCATTAGCCACGAAGAACTGGTCGGTAAAGTAGTTGAGGGTAACAAAGTCCTGGGTCGGATTGATGAACCCATGAGCCACACCGGCGGGGATATAGATGAGTTTGTCGGCCGAAAGGACGATCTTCATCTTGGTTTGGTAAGAAGGAGATTCCGGGCGATAGTCGATTAGACCAAGAACAATAGTGCCGTTGGTAGTCCAGATCTCATTTTGGCTAAAGTGGATGTGCCAAAAACGCTTGGTCTTCGGGGCCAGGAAGGAAGTATTGGCCTGAACCGGGCGAAACGAGACGCCTAGTTCTTTTAAGGCTACAATGTGCCCTTTGGGGTCAAGCCGCATGGTTTCCTTAAACCAGCCACCAAAATCATCGGCAAAAGTGTTGACCTTCAAAAGGTGAACATTTTCGATCCCAGGAGCCTTCTCGTACGTTTGACGGTAGAGTTTAGTCTTTTTGGGCAGCGAGATGGCTTCGTGCTTGATTTTCTTAAGTCCCATAACTCGTAAATTATACCCCTATAAGGACTACTTGTAAATAGCCTCCGATTGAGCCTTGAGGGGTTTCCACCAGTCTTCGTGGGCCTGGTACCAATCTACCGTGGCTTTTAGGCACGCGTCAAAGTCCTTGGTGGGCTCCCAGCCAAGCTCTCGCTGGATTTTGGACCAGTCCACCGCATAACGGCGGTCGTGCCCGGGACGGTCAGTCACGAACTCAATTTCGGAGTCGTCTTTGCCCATGATTTGAAGCACTTTACGGGTAATTTCAAGATTGTTAAAGTCTTCGGTCAGGCCGCCCACGAGATAGGTTTCCCCTACCTGGCCGCGGTGCACCACCTCGTCGATGGCCCGGCAGTGATCCTCGACAAAGAGCCAGTCACGCACATATTTTCCATCACCATAGACCTTGACCTTTTGACCGGTCAGAAGATTGGTGATCATGCGGGAGATGAACTTCTCGGGGTCCTGGAAGGGCCCAAAGTTGTTGCTGCAGTTGGTAATGGTAATGGGTAAGCCAAAGGTGTGGAAGTAGGCACGAACCAAGTGATCTGAGGCGGCCTTGGAGGCCGAATAGGGACTGCGGGGGTCATAGGGGGTCGATTCGGTGAATTTGAGATCACTTTCCAGGGGTAGAGCGCCAAAAACCTCGTCCGTGCCCACATGGTGAAAGCGCACCGAGTGTTTCCGGGCGGCTTCCAGGAGGATCTGAGTGCCCAGGACATTGGTTCGGACAAAGACCAGAGGGTCCAGAATAGAACGGTCGACATGAGATTCGGCAGCAAAATGAACGATCAAGTCCACGCCCGTGATGGCTTTTTCGACTGTGACGGCGTCGGTAATATCGCCTTGGATAAACGAGTATCGGGGGTCATTTTCGATATCGGACAGAGAACTGAGGTGGCCGGCATAGGTAAGCAGGTCGAGATTAACTATACTGTCGGCCGGATATTTGGCCAGCCAGTAGTGAATAAAGTTGGACCCGATAAAGCCGGCGCCTCCTGTAACTAAGATTTTCATATTTAATTTTTTTCGGCCATATGATTGGCAGCTTCGAGGAGACTATCGAAAGTGCCAGCATCTTGCCAGTAACTATCAAAAACGAAAGCTTTGAGTTCCCCTTTCTCTAGGAAAGTGTTACTGACGCTGGGATTACCACTAATCTCGATCTCGCCCCTGGCAGAAGGCTTTAGATTTTTAGCGATTTCGCAAACACGATGATCAAAGGTGTAAATACCGGTCGAAACGAACATAGATTTGGGGTGTTCCGGCTTTTCTTCGATACTCAAAACTGTGTTGTTCTCATCAATTTCGACGACGCCAAACCGCTTGACTTCCTCCATGGTTGGAAGTTTTTTGATGTAAATTTGACCACCGGATTTGAAGTTCTTAATTTTCTCGGAAAAATCTTCATCAAAGATGTTGTCTCCCAAAATCATGGTGACATCATCCTTACCGATAAAGTCTTCACCAATAACAAAAGCTTCGGCTAAACCGCGAGGCTCTTTTTGGATAGCATAACTGAAGTGAGCCCCAAACTGTTCTCCAGTGCCCAAGAGATTAAGAAACAAACCTGAGTTCTCGGGAGAAAGAATAATCAAGATGTCATCGATACCGGCCCGAACCAGGGTCTCGATGGGATAGTAAATCATGGGCTTGTTGTAAACAGGTAAGAGTTGTTTACTAATGACCCAAGTAAGCGGACGGAGACGGGTGGCGCGGCCACCGGCTAAGACAATTCCTTTCATAGATTCCAATTATACCCCAAGCTTAAAGGAGTCCCAAGACCAGAACCGAACCCAAAAGAGCGTACAAAAAGTATTCCCAGATGACCTGGGGATGAAGGCTACCCTCCTTTTGATGATGGAAAAGCCCCCAAAAAATATAAAGCAGAGAAGTGGAGATAATAATGATGGTCTGATAAAGTCGATTACCATTGAAAACCAAAGTTAATAAAACCGCAATCGACATGAGGAAACTCAGAATAAGATAATCAAAAATGTGTCTGAGGGGCTTTTTCATAGAATAATGCCTTGACGAATGATAATGAGGATGGCGGCTAGAGCGATGAAGTAGGTAAGATGAGCCCAGTTTTTACCGGAGATCCGGATGATGTTGTAACGAAGAACAAAGATCCAGTCCAGACTGAGGGCGAATAAAATCAGAACGACAAAAGCGAGAGACCAAGAACGATTGAGGTCCAAGGGAGAAATGCCGGCCGAGGGGATGAGTTTTTCTCCGACGGGCGTGGGTTTGGTTTCCACGACGAGAGCGGTGGCGGGAGCTACCTTATCGCTGGCCAAGACCGTTTTAGCTTCGACAGTGTCGGAAGTAATCCGGGCAACCGAAGTCAGAGGCGTGCCAAACATTTGAACCACCAGAGTGGTTTCGACCCCATTGATATATCCATCCATAACGGCAATACCAATATCTTTATAGCGACTGTCAAGCAAATTCTTTTTGTGAGTCGGTGAAGCCATCCAGGCCGAAACAACATCTTTTGGATTACTAAAATCCCGAGCCAGATTTTCGCCGGCGTGTTGATATTTATAGCCGGCATTACTGATAAAAGACCAAGGTTCGGTACCGGTCGGTGAAACATGGGCCCAGTAATTATGGGCAAACATATCGGCGGCCTTGGCGGCGGCGGCTTGAGAGAGATCGGCGTTATACGAGACAGTCCCCAAGCCGGCACTCTGACGCTCGAGGTTAGTAAGTTCAATAACTTTGGCCGGATCAATCTGCGAGGCATAACCGAGTACTCCGGGGAGAAGGCCAATAGTAATATCGACGATTGAACGACCCATGATAAAAAGACCGATGAGAATCAGAATGGAACGAGGCCAAAGAATCTTCGCTTTGTGATTATTGTGAGGATGGGGCAAGAATAAAGTGTGAGCAGGGTGCGCCATAACTAATTCATTATGGCACAAGAGGTTTAAGTTGAATATAGCCTGTAGCGCTAAGACCGGCCGGATTTGTTCTCTCTTTCTTCGTGCTCCTCTTGATCATCGGAGTCGTTTTGGCCATGGTCTTCCTTTTCAAAATAACTTACACACTGGCCTTGATTCCTGAATGAAGGGTGGGAAAAAGATCTCCAACCGTCTTTTTTACAATTATCACGGTTTTCGTGCCGTTTGACTGGGCAAGATTTGTTCGAAACGATGACATATTGGTCGGCGGAAAGGGCCGTAAAGACGGGGGCAGTAACTGAGAGGGGTTTCAACGCGGCATCCGCGAAGCCAACACTACTGGTGCGATAACCTTTGAGCAGGTATTTCCCCTCAGCACAGGCAGACCTATCGGTGACGACTTTACTGTCCGGCGAGTTAGTAATTTCTCGAGTAGTGTAATCGGCCGGGACATTCATGGGTGAAGTATCGGCACCATATTGGTTAAGGGAGCCGCCGTGGAAGTTGCCAAGTACATAATTCCCGGAAGTAGAGACTCCACCATTTAGGTTGGCCGTCCGCCAAGTCGCAGTCATCGGAAACGCATAGCCTTTGGAACTAGCCAAGGTGGCCATCTTGCCGTCCAAGTATTTGAGGATATGAACCTGGATGGTCCTAGTAGGCGGACATAAAGTATTTCTAACGACAATATATTTGTCGCCCGCTAAATTGGTGAAACTAGGGATAGTGAGACTGGGGATAGACTGGAGAGCTAACGGTAAAGTATTACCGATGGAGTACCCAACTAAAGCGTACTGATGAGAACCATCACACGAGCCACCGACCAAAGGGGTACTCAAATTTTCTTCGGCACTATAAGAAGAACCGAGAGCCATGGGAGAAGTAGAAGCTTCATAGGCGATATCGCCGGTGGTCCATCCTGCCGGTCCTAGAGTAAAGGGCGCATTGTAGGTGGAAGTGAACATGGGGAAATTGACTCCGCCGGCGTTTTCGACGGTCGCTTGTTCTCCGTCAATATACTTAAAAATATGAACGGTGGCCGAAGTAGGTTCCGGAGTGATCTCTTCGATAGTCACCGCTAAAGAGCCACTATTATTCTGAGGATAAACATCATTAATATAAAAATCTAAAGCACTACCGGTACCGGTGACGGTTTTGGTATAAGTGTGATCAGAGGCATAGCTACCCCAATCGTGATCTGAACCAACGAATAAATCGAGTAGTTGCTCGCCATAACTTTCGTAAGTACTAACAGAATCGGTCCATG
>JAHFKQ010000030.1 GCA_023245265.1 Candidatus Collierbacteria bacterium | reverse complement strand
AAAGAGGTTCCTCATCGTTAGAAATCATTTTATCCGGATAATCTGATTCTCCGTCTTCATTGAAGAAAACATCAAAGGGCCAAAACTCCCGCTCACAAAACAAAAAGCCTTTTTCTCTGAAAAGGTTACTCAAGAGAATCTTGAGAGGTATCGTCATCTGACCGGCAACCGGAAGTGGACGATAAGAGACCTGACGCAGATCCTCGCCTTTATCGGCCACCATGGCAAACTGAGTCCCACAACTTGCACAAACGGTAATTAAATTGCCGTTGTAAACCAGTTTATCCCCACACTTATCGCAGATCAAAGCAATTTTCATCATTTTCAGCTCCTATATTGTCAAAGAATGGTCCAAAATATCTAACCTATATTATCCTTTTTTTAGCCTCAGTTGTCAAGCTGGAACCTCTTTATAGATACAAATAGCCCCGCCTGGCGGCGGGGCTTGGATTAAAAAGTTCTACTCGATAATATAAATCTTCTTCTTGGTCTGGGGGCGACGACCAAAAGCTTTGGATTGCGAGCTAAAAGCCACTTCCACAGCTCCTCTACCGGCAAAAGTCAATTGCAGGTTGCCATTTCTGTCGGGTTCCACTTGGACCAAGGGGGTCTCACCGACATAACTGATCACGGTCTTTCCGTGCTCAGACAAAGGAATAGAGTCGTTATCACCGGGCTGGCGATGAATCAGCTCCAGCGGTACCTTACCGGTCTCAGCCAAGGCTAAGAAGGCATCCATCTCTCTTAAAACTCCTACTCTGCCGGGTCGGATCTGATCGGCCAAGGTCAATTGGGCAGGAGAAAGAGTCTTACGGTGAAGTACATAGCGTTCAATTAGGTCCTGGATCACAAGCGGCCTCCACAAAGATTTAATGTCCTATATCTTACAGTCAGAATTCTACCACAAAACTCCATCAAAATTCCCTTGACTATATATATTCTTTCTGGTAATTTGTATATCAATGGACAACAATTTGGACGGTAATCAATCGCTAAAAATCAAGAAAAGTCTCGATCTTAATAATCTCCCCGACCTCCTCACCGTCTCAGAGGTTGCCCAGCTCCTACGCGTCTCAACCCTGACCATCAAACGCTGGGGCAAACGAGGCAAACTCCCCGCTATTCGTATCAACTCCCGTGGTGACCGCCGCTACAAAAAAGAGTCCGTTCTCTGGATGCTCGGCATCAATCCCGGCACCCAAGCTTCCTAAATTCCCCACAAAAAAGCCCCACCTTGCGATGGGGCCAAACTCACTGAATCTCAAACCAAATTCCGACACGGTTATAAACAAAGTAATCGACGCCGTCGATATCCGGCTGATCGGCAAACTGCTGGACGCAGGTACTTAGCAAAAAACCATTGCCGGACTGAACCACATCGAATCCGCTCCAAGGATATGATCCTTGCAGCCAGGGCAAAATTTCGCCGTTGGGGATGGTCCAGTCATATTGCTCGACCTTTTCCCGCGGAATCAAAGCTGTGGCTCGAACTTTCAGCTCAATTATTTTTCCCCGACACTCCCCGGTAAAAACGATAAAGGGCACGATGTAGGGATCAGTTTCCGGATCGGTTTGGCAGAGATAGGCTGTAGTGCCATTTAGCTCGGCCAGCTTGGCGTAGCCTTCTTCCAGAGTAAATTTTCGAGCTCCGGTCAGGAAAGACAGCAAGCCTTTTTTCGGGGTCGACTCGTGGGTCAAAAACCGATCAATATTGGCCCCAAATAAAGTATCGGGGTTGTAATTGATGACACCGGAATGCACCAAAACCACCAAAGCGGAACCACTCTTGAGAGAAAAAATCGTCCCTTTATGGGGATCGAAAGCTTCAGGTTCGGCCTTTTCGGCCGAGACGGCTTTAGCCCATGTCGAAGAAGGTAGTTGTAGCTCCCCTCCCGGCAAAATGATGGTCAAGGCCGTGGCCTTGCCGGAGCCAAGATCGATCAAATCTTTTAATACAAATCCATTCACGGTTGCCGGTATTATCACCGGTGTCGGTGTTAAGGTCGGGGCCGGATTTGACTCCGTGGTCGTTTGCTCGGTGACTCCCGCGGTGATTGAGGTTTGCGCTAGTGGTACCGGTACCTCTGTTGGTCCTCGGTTCTGCCGGCTTTGCTGCCACCAGGTGAACGCCAAAATGACCATCACTAAGCTCAAACAAATTATCCTAAAGGTTTTCAATGCGCCTCCTGGGTTTGAATCTGATTTTATTAAGGTTCTTAGCCAGTATCTTATCTTCTTTAGCCTCAATTGTCAACCCTTATAGGTTAATTTACGACTACCTTGGCTCTAAAAAAGACCCCCGCCGAAGCGGGGGTCAAAGACAATTTACAACTAAGCAGGATTCTTATTGCCGAAGAGGTAAGAGCCAACGCCCAACAGGGTGAACAGGCCGGCTACGACAAAGAGCAGGAACGAGACCGGTGAACTGCCGCTGCCGGTGTGGAAACCGCGGTTATCGCAGTCGGCCACTTGCCAACGGTTGAGCCAGCTTTTGAAGGTTTGGGGGTCCATCTTCGCCATCTCTTCGCAGGTTGGCACATCTTTGCCGCCGGGTTGATCCGTAACGACAGGGGTGACGATCGGAGTTTGGGTCACCGGACAGGGATAATTTTCACCGCCGCACTCGATCACCGGAGTGTTGGTCGCGGTCGGCTCCAAAGTTTCGGTCGGAGGCACCGTGGTCGGTGTGTTGGTCGGAGTGTTGGTATTGGTCGGAGGCACGGTGGTCGGTGTGTTGGTATTGGTCGGGGTCGGAGCCACGATCAGATCTTCACATTCGTTATCGCTGTACGGACCAGAGATCAGGTAGTCATCGGCTTTGGTTCCATTGAATGGATCCATATGGCCGTCGTGGCCATTGATCGAGTCACTGGGCATACACTTATCCCAAGTTTCGTCATGACGGGCGCCCTGATCAGCGTGATGCCACATCACCCAAGTCTGGCTGGCCGCGGCCGAACCAATATTGGCAAAAGCCAACATGAACATCAAAGCAGCAAGGCACAGCGAAACAGCAGAAAACCAATTAATTTTCATACACTCTCCTCTAGAAGAAGTTGTCAAAGTTCGACAGCCAATATAATATTATGAAAAAGGCTATAAGTCAAGCTTAAAAGGCCATAAATCTTGCTGTATGGGCTCTATTTTTCCAAACTCTCACGGAAGACCAGCCACGGGAAGATTATGACCGCATCGATCATGCGACGCCAGCGGGACGGCTGGAGAATTAGCCTCCACAGCCACTTAATGCCGTGCCTCTCCATCCAGTTGGGAGAGGTCTTTAACCTCCCCACGAATTCATCGAGAGTGCCGCCAATGCCCATGGCCACCCGGACCTTGGCCAGCTGGTCCCGGTGCGACTCAATCCACTTTTCCTGGACTACCGGGCGATACTGGACAAAAAGAAAGTCGGGGTTAAAGTCTTGAATCTTTTTGACTATGCGCTTATCCGTCGTCGGATCGCTTCCCACCGACTCCTCGCCGGCGTCATAGGCCACTTTGATATTCGGAAACCGTTCTAGCAGGATTTTGGCGGCTTGACCGCTCACATTATCCCAACCACCCAGGAGAAAGAGCCTCCAATTATGTTTTTCGGCTTGGGAAGTGATTTTTTCAAAAAGCCAAACCCCCGTCACCGGCTCCCCTAACTTTCCGGACCAAAGTTCTCCCCCCACTTTTAGACCTTCATATATAAATCTTAAAACTCTCGGACCGTGGTATTGGTTCTTCAAGTTTTTGAGCTCATGAGTTCTTCTAAGGTACTTGGCGGCCGCCAAGACCGAGTGGCCATCGGGAGTCACCAGGTCGGCCTTACCTAAAATGCGGGCAAACTCTGGGTCTCTCACCGCCCGGACGAAAAATTCGCTGTAAGCCGTGACGACCATCTTGGTCTCACTCGTCCTGGAAGCCACCCAGTTTTTCAAAATCAAAAAAACCTCTTCTTTAGTGACCAAGTCTACCGGCAGTCCCAACACCTTAGTTCTCATGCTATTATCATAGCAGTAACCCTCGTTCTCCCAACCCCGAGAAAAAACCCTCCCCAACAGGCACAAATCTAGCACTCACCATAAGTGACTGCCAACAAGGCAATTTTAGACTTTGGAGCGTCTCATCCATCTTTTATTGGCATTTACCGGACCAAAATGATCACTTTGGTAGTCCTTTGGTCCCTCATTAAAGACCTCCTGCCTAATTTTTTTCTCCTTATGGGCCAAAAAGACTCTTTCTATAAGACCCAAACAGTAATCTTATATAAAATAAGGGGTCAATTTGACAGTTCTAAGACTATTAGGCTCTCTCCGTAAAAAAAGAAACAGAAATAAATTAAGGTATTTGAACAATTTATCTATCCAGAAACAAAGGCTAAAATCACCATAATATCAATATAGTATTAAATATTCTCAATATCTCATATACAACTCTATAAATTCTCTTAAGAATCTATAACATGGACAATATAACTCACCAAATAAACAGAGTTAAAGACCTATATGCGAAATGTCCTTGATATAGTGTGATAGAAGTCATTTTCGCCTTTTGTGTCATATCGCACAGTATTCCTGAGAAATAGCAAAGAGCCCAAAAAGGCCATATACCGGTTAGTAAAAACTAAGTAAATCCCCTTTCAAAAGATGCCTAGAGCTGATAAAGATTTCAAGCTATTCATATCTTAAAGCGATCATCGAAGAAGCTATTGTTTGCACTTAAACAAATAATAAAAAAAATTCATCTACCCTAAGCCACTCTTTGATAGAAAATCAAAAAATCCGAAGATTAAGGCCTTCTATCATTAAAAATCAAAAATAATATAGAAAAAAGAAACAATTATTTAGTAAGCAATATTACAACCACTGCTATTTTCGTGCCTATATAAAAAATATTTTGAAAATCGAGAAATTGTTAAAATAAATATATAAGTTATCCCTAAAAAGTCACTGTTGTTGTCCAAGTGATACCCCCCTGGGTGGGGGGGGTGCCGATATCTCCCATAGTTATTCACGAGTTTAGTACCATACCCCCATGGCGTATTAAAAATATAAATCATCATATTTTTACGATACCGGTGGGGGTATCACTCTCTCCTGTGAAAAGTATTCGTCGCCATTTGTCGCCTCTCCCCTCTAAAATGGGCCTTCGACACTTCTTTTGATCATTTATCTCTAAAAATTCGTCTCTGCCCTTTTTAGACATTGTTTCAAAAAAGGCTTAATATTCACCATCATTCCGGGAAAATTTATCAGAATATATTCCTCAAATTACAAGGTAAATATAACAATATTTATACTACTGTAACTCTACTTACCTACAAGACTTATATCCTTTTTTTGGTTTTTTATATATTCGTGCGCAAACATTAATTTAGCAATATAAATATCTGTTTGCCAACCAAATTAAAATTACTTGATACAGGTGAAATTTATACGCTATCGCTTGATACTTCTCGCGTAGATATCCAAGTTCTCTATCGCTATCCCAATACCTTTTATTACACACCGTAAAGGGTCCTCTGCTACAAAGGCCGGGACACCAGTTTCTTGGGTGATTAATCTATCTAGCCCCCTGAGCTGCGCCGTGCCTCCACTCATCACGATCCCTTTATCAATAATGTCCGAAGATAGTTCCGGTGGCACTTCCTCCATCACCGTTTTAAGCATTTGAATGATCTTTCCCAAAGGCTCTCTCATGGCTTCGTAAACTTCATGAGATGAAAGCTGAACTTGTTTGGGTAAGCCGGTGATGCTGTCTCGACCTGTCACTTCCAAGATCTCCTCTTTGGACACCGGACTGGCCGAACCAATTTTGACTTTGATATTTTCCGCCGTCGTTTCTCCGATGACCAGATTATGTTTTCGGCGGATGTACTTCGAAATCGACTCATCGATTTTATTTCCGGCAACTCTGACACTTCTAAAGGTTACGACCCCTCCTAGGGATATTACGGCGGCTTCCGAAGCTCCGCCACCCATATCTAAGACCATATTTCCCGAAGGCTCGGTAATCGGCACCCCGGCGCCAATGGCCGCCGCCAACGGTTCTTCGATCAGGTAGGCATTTCTGGCCCCCGCTTCCATAGCAGCCCCCAAAACGGCGCGTCTCTCAACCTGAGTCACTCCGGCGGGGACGCAGATCATTACTTCCGGCTTCATGAGACCGTAGGCGCCCACTTTCCGCAGAAAGTACTTTAGCATCGCCTCCGTTACCGCGTAATCGGCAATCACCCCGTCCCGCATGGGTTTACTGGCTTTGATATTCCCAGGAGTTCGTCCCAGCATTTTCTGAGCCTCTCGACCGACCGCCAAGACCTTACCGTCGTTAATCGAGACCGCCACCACGGTCGGTTCCTCGAGCACGATACCCTCACCGACGACATAGACCAAACTATTGGCCGTTCCCAAGTCGATTGCGATTTTTTTGTAAAAAGAAAAAGCCATATTTGATAGCATTCTATCAACATTTACACTCCAGCATAAGATAACAATGTATATCAATTTATATCATTATTACCTTTACAGCAAACGCGTTACTTCTTTATATAAGAGCTTGCTCCGTCTCCTATCGATAATATTCATTATCGATATGTCGTTGTGCGCTTCCTCTTATATTAAAAGCGTCAGCAAAATATATGTACTCATATATCTGCGCCCATAACGCAAACGCGTTATGGTCTTGATATAATGAGTTGTGACCAAGAATCCCAAATCCAAACGCCTCCTCGTCAATCTCTTTATCCTGCTCTTTCTCGCCGGAGGGACCTTCGTCGCAATCCAGTTCGCCAAGGGTTACCGCCCCGATCTCCAAAATCACTCTCTCTCGGGCACCGGTCTCTTAAACATTACTTCTTACCCCAAATCGGCCAGAGTCATCATTAATAGCAAGCTGACTACCGTCACTGACGACAAGCTTTATCTCCTGCCGGGCTCCTATCAGCTCAAGATCGAGAAGGACGGCTTCCACCCTTGGACCAAGACTCTGCCGGTCAAGACCGAGCTCGTCACTTCCGCCGACGCCCGCCTCTTCCCCATCATCACAGCGATTTCACCTCTCACCTTCTATCAAGTACGCAATACTGCCGCCAACTTGGACGGGACCAAGATTGCCTATGTTCTCAAGGACTCGCCCCAAGAGGTCAGCAATGGTCTCTATATCTACTCCATCACCGGCAATCTTCTTGGCTCATCCAATGTCCAGATTGCCGACAACTCCGGCCGTGATTACTCCGCCGCCCTTTTGATCTGGTCCCCGGACAGCTCCCAAATTCTGGCCATCTTTACGGACAAAGTGCCGGCCACCAAGAAACTCCCCGCATCCGAAAAAATTTCCACCGCCTATCTTCTCAGTACCAAAGGTCTGAATCCAAAAACGCTTTCCGATGTCAGTCTTCGCTTACCCCTCATCATCAATGAGTGGCAAGATCAGTTCGCCAAAATAAATCTGCCGACCCTCAATCTCTTTCCCAAATATATGGTCGATCTCCTGGAAAATAAAGCCATCAATGTTTACTTCTCTCCGGACAAAGAAAAAGTTTTCTACACTCCTCTCGTCAATCTGAGCTTACCCGATAACGAAATTGGCTCGCTTCTCCCCAACATCAACTCCACTCCGGAAAGTCGTGATCTGCTCAAAAATCAAACCTATTTATTCGATCTCAAGGAAGGTACCAACTATCTTCTCCCCTTTGTTTCCACCCCTTCGGCCGTCACCAAAACTCTCATCACCGCCGTCTCCGCCACCCCTTCGGCCAGTTTAGCCAGCCTCAAACAGCTCAAAGCCCAGATTGATAGCCGCCTGACCTCCAATATTTCTTGGTACGCCAACAGCAAGCAACTTATCCTCACCAATCCTGAAGGGATCAACATGGTCGATTACGATGGCGGCAACATCACCAATATTACTTTCGTTCATCCGCTGGAAAACTTTGTTACCTCGTCTCCGGACGGCAGTAAACTCATCATTCTGACGAACATTAACCAACGACCCGATACCTACAATCTCATCTCCTTCGATCTGAAATAGCTACTTCTTTCGATCCACTGTCGCTCTTCGTACTCCCCGCCAAGCTTCCATCGCGGTCACAAAATCATCAAAATAAAATTTCTCTAACCAACCCTTGGCGGTGAGTGAGTCAGCGTGTTCATGGTTGACAATCTTTCTAAGGAGCTTGCCTTCGCTATCGTGATAAAGGGTGGTGATAAATAACTGACCCTGATTGACGACCCGCGTCACTGTTTTCTGGTAACTCGCAAAACTCGGGTCGCTGAAACACTGCCTGACCGCTTCTTCGGCCTTCCGCTTCTCGGCATCTTCCAAGTCGGAAGGATTGTCATACACGGGTAGATTTAGCCAGATCTGATACCGTTTGAGATGCAGCAAGTCATATTCCCAAACTCTGGTCGGCCACCTTTCCTGCTCACTTTGCCGTACACTATCAATAAAGACAGTGTGCTCTCTTTCTTCTAGTTTTTTGGCCAGTTCTTTCTCCAGCCCTTTAGCGTAAGCCTCTACTTCGGGAAAATGATCATCATCAAACCGAATTTCACTTATCATCTTGGCCAGCTCTTTACCCAGAATCTCCACCTCCGGGTCGCGTAAGAGCGCGCCGAGAAGCACTGCTTCACCGGCGACGGCATCAAGCCAGTTGGCGGGACCCAGTTCGTTTACCAAGTCAAACTCGTTCTTCATGCGCCTATTTTACCCCTCAAAGATAGTAAAATACCCTTATGTCGATGTAGCTCAGACGGATAGAGCATCTCACTCCTCTTTCTGAGCCTCGTAATCAAGCGAAGTGGATTACCGAGCCTGAAATCAGAGGAAGCGCAGAGAATTTAAGTAATATAACGAAGTTATACTTAAATTCCGAGAACCTCTTAACCGAGAAGACAAAAACATGTCCTGGTAGCTCAGCTGGATAGAGCATCTCACTCCTAACGAGAAGATCGGCGGTTCGAATCCGCCCCAGGACACAAAAGTTCGACTCTGGGCATCGACACCCTAATTCATTGGTATAATCCTACCCACAGGCACCCGCCTAGTACGCTGACAAAGGAGAGATTCCCTTGACTGCAAAGACCACTACCACCGGCATTCCAGACATTCTCGCTCACTCTATTCGAAAGCCCAAAACA
>JAHFKQ010000029.1 GCA_023245265.1 Candidatus Collierbacteria bacterium | reverse complement strand
ACCCGTGTTCGGATCTACCGGCCAAGCACTTTTCATATAACTCGAAGCATCTTTACAGGTCGCCGCCGGATACAAAAAACTATTCACCGAATAATACTGCTCCAAAGCATTTTGAATCGCGATCAAATCTTGCTTTCTTCTGGCGTTTCGACCTCCGATGTGGGCCGTCGAGTAGGCCACGGTAGCCAAAGCCATCAAAACTCCAATAATTCCGATCACGACTAAGAGCTCCAAGAGAGTAAAGGCTTTGTTTTTCATGGTTGAGTAATAATGTACATTACACCTGATTTGGTAGTTGTCGAGCCACAATTACAATGATTTTGACTGTCAAAAAGATCACAAATAGCAGCATTGGTCGTCTTAGTGGTATCGCCCGCATTTTCGAGACAAGTTTGCAGATAATAGGTTTTGAAATCGGCCGCCGGTAAATACTGATATTCGGACCACTCTCCGGTCCTTGGATCGGCAAAAGTTACTTTGGTGTAGGCCACGGGGGACTGTAAAGTGGCTTGAAAGTTCGCCGCCGCCGGATAACTACTGGTATCGTTTTTATAAAGTTCCAGCGCCGTCTGTAACTGTTTCAAATCATTTTTTCTTTGAATATCCCGGGCTCGGATTCTGGACTGGTTAAAGTTAAAGACCGCCATGCCGGTCAAAACTGCCATAATACCAATCGCCACCAGCAGCTCAATCAGCGTAAAACCCTTATTAATTTTTCTCATAGGTTTCATAAACTTTTGACAAGGCCACTTTCGGTTACCTTGTAATTACATGATACACTGCCGCAGTTTACTCCCCAAGGATCTTGGTTGATACTACCATCTGCATTCACAATTAGGTCTTTATCGGCCGTGTTTTCCAAAGCGGTATAAAAGGCATAGCTGGAGCCATCGGAAATGTAGACAAATTTTCTGGCCGGATCCGGATCACTCGGGATGACGATATAAGAAGTGACAATTCCATCGATCAAACTATAAAGACGATTATTGTCACAGGTGGTATTGGTAATGACCCCGGCGAGCTTCACATAGCAGTGCATGTAGTTTTCGTTCGTAAGCGATAGGGGATACCGTCCGATATCGGTATAAAAAGACTCCACCGCTTTCACCATCTGATTAATATTATTTTTTCGCTCACTATCCTTGGACTTAATAGTGGCCTGGGTAAAGGAACCAATACCCACAACCGATAAAATCATCATCAAACCAATCACAATCATGAGCTCCATCAAGGTAAAACCGAAGTTCTTCATCACTCTATCATTGTGCTGGAAATTTAACTAAAAGTCAAACCAAAAAGGAGAGATACCATGCCCAAATGGCACTGCCCCACAGTAGGGAAATGGCCGTGCCCAAGATAAGAAAAGGACCAAAAGGCAAATACTGTGTCAACTTCTTTTTCTTTAACATCAACAAGACAACGCCCACGATAGACCCCAGGACAAAAGCCAGAAACATCCCCGGTAGGATCTTTGGCCAGCCGAGCAAAAGGCCGAGAGAGGGCACCAGATAAATATCTCCCAAACCAAATCCATCCACTTTTTTGATTTTTTTGGTCGCTACCTGCAGGGATACCAGCAGCAAACAAACCCCGGCTCCCGACAACAGTGCTCTAATAAAGTCGGTTAGCGTCATTATTCCAAAGCCGGTTAAAGCCACCCGGTAGGCCAGAGCCAGGCTAAAGAGCGTCAGATTCAAGCCAAACGGAATAATCATATACAAGAGGTCTATCACCAAAATAGCGAGCATCACGAGACCGACCGAGAGCCAGAAAACCGGCTGGATAAAACTCCATGGGTTACCTACCAGTTTGAAAAAATTAAAGCCGACCACAAACCACCAGACAAAAAAGATCCCGGTCAACGCTTCAATGATCGGATACTGAATCGAAATTTTCTTATGACAATAAGCACACCGTCCTTTTAAGAAAAGATACGAGAGAAGGGGAATATTCATCGCCCAGGTTAGTTGGCGTTTGCACTTGGGGCAGATGGACCGGCCCTTGGCAAAAGAGGTTCCATGAGACATCCGGTATATCACCACATTCAGAAAACTACCCCAGACCAGACCCATCAAAAATAAAAATAGGCTGACAAAAAGCATAGGTTATTCTAGCACTTGAAGCCAAAAAAAACCCCGCGGGCGCGGGGGTTTTATTCTTACTAATTTCTTTATTCAAAACACTGCAGACAGTAATCACTGGCCACATCTGGACAAGTGGATCCTGCTGGTGGAGTACTCAAGACTTGTTTGTTGGTATTATCCCAATAATACTTTGTCTGAGCGTCGGAGCGATTTGACTTGCCCTCGGGCGCAAAACAAACGCCAACATTAGTGTTACTGCCACTCATGACATAAAGCGGTGTTTTCAAACCTCCGAAAAAGGTAGATTTGATCTCTCCATCAGTTAGCAAAGTACTGGCAATACATAGTCCAGTCGGATCCGTATTTACAATATTCGTCGCCAAAACCACCGCAGCTCGGGGATAAGTGACTGTGGCCGTGGCTGGCCTTAGGACATCCCACGGATCAGCAGCACAATTAACTAGGTCATAGCTTCCTGCCACTGCTCCCGGCTTGAACCAAGGCAAATAGCCATGAGTCGTGTAATATCTTTGGGAAGCACCCAAGAACTCTACCGCCGCACTGCGGTTATTAGTGTCTCGCGCTTTCTTCAGCTGTTCGAAGGGATCGATGGCTGCCAGTAGACCGGCCGCCAGGATTCCCAGGACACCAATCACAATTAGTAACTCCATCAGCGTAAAGCCTTTGTTTTTCATTGTTCTTAAACTATTAACCATTACTAATCACTATGAATTATTAAAATTGACTTGTCAAGTTATAGATAGGCATGATGACCGCAATCACTAGAAACCCTACCCCAATACCCATGATTACCATGATCAGAGGCTCAATCGCAGTGGTCAGGGCTTTGACCTTGATTTCACTTTCCGATTCATAGAAAACAGCCAGCTTATTCAGAACCGTATCCAGCTTACCCGTTTCTTCACCGACCGAAATCATCTGGGCCAGAATTGGGGGAAACATCTCGAGTCTGGTAATGGCTTCGGCCAAGCTCACCCCTTTTTCCACGAAGACCGCCGCCTGTTTGATACCAGCCGAGTAGACCCGGCTTCCCAAAGTATTGGCGACGATGTTTAAGGCATCCAAAATCGGAATACCGGCCCCAAGCAACACACTGATCGTTCTGGCAAACTCCGTCAGAATGATATCCTTTTTTAACTTGCCCCAGATCGGAATCTTAAAGGTCATCTGCTCCACGATCAGACCTCCCACTTCCGTCTTGGCCCAGTTGGAATACAGGGCCAATAATATGACGACGACGATAAAAACCACATACCAAAAGTTCACTGCAAAATCACTCACCGCCATCAGGATTTTGGTTGGCG
The DNA here is from genome assembly GCA_023245265.1 of Candidatus Collierbacteria bacterium. Lineage (GTDB taxonomy): Bacteria > Patescibacteriota > Microgenomatia > UBA1400 > MFAQ01 > UBA10133. Next base: position 6,003 of record JAHFKQ010000029.1, on the reverse strand, counting down.
CCGGTAGTTCAGCTCCAAAGTCCTTGTACATTGCGGTTAACCGGGGAACCACAAAGACCATCATAATCCCGGCGATGACCACCATGGCGATCGAGATAATGGCCGGGTAAACCATGGCCCCTTTGGTCTTACTGCGAAACTCTCTCTGCTTGTCCAGTGCATCGGCCAGCTTGGCCATCACTTGATCCAAAACACCAGCAGACTCTCCGGCCCGCACCATCGCCACATAAACCGTCGAAAAACCACCTCCCGAACCTTGAATGGCATCCGCCAAAGTTGTCCCTCCCTCTACCTCCACTAAAATCTTTTCGATCACCGGCTTGAGACTGGGACCGGCTTGATTTTTTAAAATTCTGAGTGCTTCGACCAAAGGTAACCCCGACCCAATCATCGTCGCCATTTGCCGGGTAAAATTGGTAATTTCATCCGCTTTTGGTTTGGTAAAGCGCGCCATCAAAGCATCAATGTTCAACTGGTCCGCTTCATAAAGAGCCGTAATCAACAACCCCTTACTCCGGAGAACGATCGCCGCTTGTTTATCATCTGCCGCGTCAAGAACCCCACTGGAAGTATTACCCTCACGATCGATGACTTTGTAATTAAAAGTTTTCATCTTATCTACCTCCTAGGAGCTTATCTAAAAGTGAAGGTCTGATGGCATACTCTAGTGCCGTGGTCCGGTCCACAATATTTTTATTCACGAGCTCGGCCAAACTATTCTCAATCAGTCTCATACCCAAATTACCGCTAGTCTGAATGACATTATCAATCTGAAAAGTTTTACCTTCACGAATATTGTTTCGCACGGCTGGAGTGACCACCATGATTTCGGTCGCTACCACCCGCTTCCCAGCAATGGAGGGAATTAGTCTCTGGGACAGCACGGCTTCCAAGACCATCGACAATTGCAGGACTACTTGGGATTGTTGCTCTTCCGGAAAACTATCCACAATTCTTTCAATTGATTGCGAAGCGGAGTTGGTGTGCAGGGTGGCAAAGACCAAGTGTCCGGTCTCGGCTACCGTCATAGCAGCTTGCATGGTTTCGGCGTCGCGCATTTCGCCGATATAGACAATGTTTGGATCTTGTCGAAGAACCGACTTCAAAGCATTACTCCAGCTCTTGGTATCTCCACCCAACTCCCTTTGACTGACAATTGATTTTTTATTCTCATGCACAAACTCAATGGGATCCTCAATCGTCACAATATGCTCTTGTCGAGTGGAGTTTATTTCATCAATGATGGAGGCCAGAGTCGTTGATTTACCAGCACCGGTGGGACCGGTAACCAAGATGAAGCCCTGCTTTAACTTAGTAAAAGAATGACAGATTTCGGGCAAAGCCAGCTCATCAATCGTCGGTACTTTATCCGGAATGAAACGGAGGGACAGTCCAGGGGTACGCCGCTGAAAATAAGCATTGGCTCTAAACCGATACTTACCCGGAATGCTGACCGAAAAATCAAGTTCCAAATTATTCAGAAATAACTCTTTTTGGTTTGGGGTCATCAAACTACTTATCATCGCCAGGACCGTCTCGGAATCTGTTTGTCCTACGGCTTGGTAAGTACCAAGTTTCCCCACTGTACGAAAGATCGGGAAACTTCCAGCCACTAGATGAATGTCCGAGGCTCCGGTCGCCGCCGCCGCGGCTAGAATATTTTGAACTCTAACTTCGATCGTCTCCATTAGACTTGAGCCACTCTAATAACTTCTTCCAAGGTCGAGACCCCATCCAGAACTTTCAAGTACCCGTCTTGTTTCATAATGATCATGCCGTCTTCAATCGAAGCCTTTTCAATGGTCGCGGCATCGGCCCGCTCCATAATAAATTTGGCCGTTTTCTCGGTCACCCGGAGAACCTCAAAGATACCTATTCGTCCCAAAAAGCCGCTATCACCGCACTTTTCACAGCCGGCACCTTTGTATAACATAAACGGCACATTATTCTTTTTGGCCACTTCGGATTTTTGCGGGTTAGACTTCACCCAACCGTCCAACAATTTACCCAGAACCGTTTGAATATCCTCGATCACTTTGGCATCCGGCACATAAGGCTGTTTACAATTTTCACAAATGGTCCGCAAAACCCGTTGGCCAATCACGGCCGTCATAGAAGAGGCAAGAAGAAAAGGCTCTGCTCCCATATCCAACAGACGGGGCAGAGCTCCGGCCGCCGAGTTGGTATGAATAGTAGAGAACACCAAGTGTCCGGTGAGTGAAGCTTGAATCGCGAGCTGGGTGGTTTCCTCGTCACGGATTTCTCCTACCATAATGATATTTGGGTCCTGGCGCAAGAAAGATCTTAGTCCGGAAGCGAAAGTTAAACCGGCTTGAGGATTCACTTGGACCTGATTCACCCCGGTCATCTGATACTCCACCGGATCTTCAAGAGTCACAATATTCACTTTAGGTGAGTTGATCATCGTCAGTAAAGAGTACAAAGTAGTCGTTTTTCCGGAACCGGTCGGACCGGTCGAGAGAATAATGCCATGGGGGATTCGAATCGCTTCTTCCAAAGTCGCTAAAGCTTTGGCTCTGATGCCAAGCTCGGACAGGGTTGGCACCCGGCCCGATTTTTTGAGAAGACGCATCACGATCTTCTCACCGTTTACGGTCGGTAGGGAAGAAATACGCAGATCAACCTCTCCGAATTCGGAAGTGAAATTAAAACGGCCGTCTTGCGGAATGCGTTTTTCGTCGATCTTCATTCCACCCAATATTTTGATACGGGAAACCAAAGCGGCATGATAATCTTTGTCCAGTGTTAGTTTTTCTTCCAAAATACCATCGATTCGGTATCTGACGCGCGTAATATTCTCCTCCGGCTCAATATGAATATCGGAAGCTCTCAGGCGAATGGCATGTTCCAAAACTTTGCGGACAATCTCTACAATCTTGGGTTCTTTAATTATTTGAGAAATTGTTTCCGAAGTTACCAATCTGACTCCACCGGTATCTTCACCGGACTCTTTACCTCTCTTTAACATGCCGGAAATCTCTCCGGATAAGCTCTGACTGTAGATATTACTTATCAGGGACTCCAAGTTCTCTTTTGAAGTCAGGTAGGATTTTATTTTGTAGCCCGTTCTTTTTTGAAAAAAGTCGACCGTGGCCAAATCTTCCGGCTTAACCATCACCAAGCTCAGTATGCCCTCGGCCTTATTTAATTCCAGAGGCACCACTTGATAAGTTTTGGCGAGGTCAACAGAAACCAAGGCCATCATATCCGGACTCACGGTAATTTTACTTTCCGCAAAATAGGGGATATTTAAAATTTTTGCCCGGGCTTGGGCCAAATCCTCCTCAGTAATGATATGTTTATTGAGCAGTAGCTCGGTGAGGCTCTTACCACTGGTCATGGCCTCTATTTTGAGGGCATCGACCTTACCGGCATCCAGCCTGCCGGAGGAAAGCAAAAAATCCAGCAAAGCTTTTTCCTGATAATCCATACTTTAAATATAGCAAATTTATCTTCCAAACATCTGTCTTTAGCCCTTTATCATCCTCCATGACTCAATCAAAAAATTATCGAGAGACAATTTCTGATTCTGGTTTGTTTCCTTAGATTCATACAGTGCCACCAAAGCCAAGTCAAGCACGGCTAATCTTTTTTTATTGACCTCGGTTATCAAGCCGGTCTTTAATTTTTTGATCACTTCTTCGATCATGGGAATCCCTTGGTCTTTACCGATTTGATCGACATAGGCGATACAAGCCGAAGGGCCGCTACTCCAACACTTGCGCACCTCCGACCAATAAAGATCGGTAGTTTCGGCTAAGGTTTTAAAATTCTGAACTACTCCACGGCTGAGAATCGTCGGGGAGAGCCGGTTTTCGTTTTGCACCACCAGCACCAAATTAATTTTATCCATCAGTTCCTCCATCGGTTTGAGAAGAACAGCTTGACACTCCATACTCAACTTGTCGGCTTCCCAAATCACCAGACTTAACTCCGGTCGGGCAAAGACAATACTAAGACTGGTACTGAGCCACGGTCTAAAGTCGGCGACTTTCGCTCCATTTCCTTCGTAGCTCATGATATAGTTTTCCGAGAGACCCAACAGTTTCAATACCGTCGTTCGGTCTTCGGCGACAGTCACGGCTATTTTTGGTAACATATATATATTGTAATCCCTGATTTTTACTATTAAAATGAACCCGCGCCTCTTTAAATCATTACCTAAATAAAATAATGCCCGATCAATCATATACTGCGAAAGATATTACCGTCCTCGAAGGACTCGAACCGGTCCGCAAACGCCCTGGTATGTACATCGGAAGCACCGATGAAAAAGGGTTGCACCATCTTCTCATCGAGATCGTTGACAACTCCTTGGATGAAGCCATCGGCAACTTTGCCAAGAATATTTTTGTCTGTCTCCATAAAGATGGTTCCGTCTCGGTCTCGGACGATGGTCGGGGAGTCCCTACCGATATGCACCCTTCCGGCGTCTCGGCTTTGGAAGTGGCCATGACTAAGCTTCATGCCGGCGGTAAGTTTTCGGAAAACGCCTATAAAGCCTCCGGAGGTTTACATGGTGTCGGTGCTTCAGCCGTTAACGCCCTTTCCACCAAGATGGTCGTGGTGGTTAATCATGCGCCCAAATTTTTCACCCAATCTTACAAGATAGGAACTCCCGATTTTCCGGTCAAAGAAATTCCTGTGGCCAAAGCCGAAGAAATCATTCCGGCTTTTCATCATCATTTGCTAACTGCCAAATCAGGTACCTTTACACAGTTTTGGCCGGACGCCAGTATCTTTAAAATCACTACCGATTTTAACTATGTCAATATCAAAGCTAAGCTCCAAGAAAGAGCTTACCTGGTGGCCGGAGTCTACATCCACCTCCTAGACGAGCGAAACGACAAGGAAACCAACTTTTATTTCGAATCGGGCATCAAATCGCTCCTTTCCCACATGAATCGTCACAAAAAAGGTTTACATGAACCTATTTTTGTTGCCGGCAGTAGTACCGAAGCCAATGTTCCGATCGCCGTCGAGGTCGTCATGCAGTACACCGATACTTATAACGACAATATTGAGTCCTTCGCCAACACCATCAATACTTACGACGGCGGTACTCATCTCACCGGTTTCAAAGCCGCCCTTTCCAAAGTTCTCAAAAACTATTTGACCGCCGGCGAAACCGATAAAGACAAAGACAAAAAAGGCAAAGGTAAAGACCTGGATATCACCCCGGATGATCTGAAAGAAGGCTTGACCGGAGTGGTCTGGATCAAAATGAGTTCTTCCGAGATTCAGTTCGAGTCTCAGACCAAAACTAAAGTTAATAACGCCGAAGTCCAATCTGCTGTTTACCAAGTAGTCAAAAAAGGTCTTGAGGAATATTTGGAAGAACATCCTCAAACAGCCCAAACTATCATCGCCAAAGTTTTCTTGGCCGCCAAAGCCCGCATGGCCGCTCGGGCCGCTCGCGAAGCCGTGGTCCGCAAGGGAGCCTTGGAGGGCATGACGCTTCCCGGCAAGTTGGCCGACTGTCAAGAAAAAGATCCGGCCATGTCGGAATTATTTATTGTTGAGGGAGACTCCGCCGGCGGTTCTGCCAAGCAGGGGAGAGACCGCAAACATCAAGCCATCTTACCTTTGGGCGGCAAGATTTTGAATACCGAAAGAGCTCGTCTCGATAAAATTGTTGAGTTTGAAGAACTGAAAGACCTCATTATTGCCATGGGTATGGGAATAGGGGAGACCTTAGACGCCAAAAAAGTGCGTTACCACCGCATTATCATCATGACCGATGCCGATGTCGACGGTGCTCACATTGCGACCTTACTCTTAACTTTCTTCTATCGGCACACCAAGCCTTTAGTCGAAGGTGGCTTTATCTATCTCGCCATGCCTCCTCTTTACCTCATCTCTCACGACTCCACCAAAAAATATGTTTACTCCGATCTGGAAAAAGAGGCATATATGTCCACTTTAACTCCGGTCCAAAAAAACCGCGCCGGTATCCAGCGCTACAAAGGTCTTGGAGAAATG
>JAHFKQ010000028.1 GCA_023245265.1 Candidatus Collierbacteria bacterium | reverse complement strand
CATTTCAAATTAGCCGGTCCAAGATCGAACTTTTTCTCCAGTGTCCGCGTTGTTTTTATATGGACTGTCGTCTAGGCCTTTCCCGTCCATCGACACCTCCATACACTCTGAATAACGCCGTTGACTCACTTCTCAAAAGTGAGTTTGATCTGCTGCGCCAAAAAGGTGAGAAGCACGAACTGGTGACCAAATACGGCATCGATGCCGTCCCCTTTAAACATAAAGATCTAGCCCAATGGCGGGGCGAAGTGAGAGCCTTCGTCGGAGCTCTGGTTCTTGACGAAAAAAGTAACTTAATGATTAATGGGCTAGTCGATGATCTTTGGCAAGACAGTCAGGGTAATCTGGTCATTGTTGATTACAAAGCCACCAGTACTACCAAAGAAATTTCCCTCAACGACGAATGGAAGCAGTCCTATAAGCGCCAAATGGAAATCTACCAGTGGATCTTCCGAAAACTGGGTTTCAAGGTCTCAAAGACAGGCTACTTTGTTTTTGCTAACGCTCAAAAAAATCTGCCCAAGTTTGACGGGAAGCTGGAATTTCTAATGTCGATCGTTCCTTACGAAGGCAACCCTGACTGGGTCGAGCTCACCCTTCTGGAAATAAAACAGCTACTGATGGCCGATACTCTACCGACTCAGGCGCCGGATTGTGAGTACTGTGCTTACAAACAGCGCTCTGTCCAGCTGGCCAAAGCCCTCTCTCTGGGAAAATAGGGGATAATACCTCTATGAATCTGACCGATTTCCATTTTGACTTACCCGAAGAGCTCATTGGCCAAGCCGCTATCGAGCCCCGCGACTCGTGTAAGTTATTAGTGGTTGATCGTCGGCAACAAACCCTTTCCCACCGGACCTTCAGAGATCTCTTGGCCCTCTTGGATTCCCAAAGCGTCTTGGTTTTAAACGATACCAAAGTTTTTCCGGCCAGACTTTTTGGCACCAAAGAAACTGGGGGCAAAATCGAAGTTCTTTTGCTCAAACAACTCGCTCTTGACACCTATCTTGGGATTGCTCGTGGCAAGCTTCAATCTGGCCAAAAAATAAATTTTGCTGACGGTCTTGAAGCCCAAGTCCTGACCAAAGACGGCGCAGGGGAAATCACTTTTAAATTTAATCACTCCGGACTTGAGCTCCTAAATTTACTCGACAAACTAGGACAAACTCCTTTACCTCCTTACATTCACTCCACCGCCGACGAAAAAGTTCTTCGGGAAAAATACCAAACCGTCTACGCTAAAGAGAAGGGGAGTGCTGCGGCGCCGACTGCCGGTTTGCACTTTACCGAAAATCTTTTGACCGAGTTAGCCGAAAGAGGAGTCCAAATTGAGAAAATCACTCTTCATGTCGGTCTTGGGACTTTCAAGCCGGTGACGGCCGAGCAAATTTCTACTCAAACTCTACACTCCGAATCATTTTGGTTATCGGAAGTCACCGCCACCAGACTTAATGAGGCCAAAAAAGCCGGCAAAAAAATTATTGCCGTCGGCACCACCACTTGTCGAGTTCTCGAAACCCAAGCTAACTCGGACGGAATCCTGATTCCTGGAGAAGGGGAGACCAATATTTTTATTCAGCCCGGTTATCAATTTAAATTCGTTGATGGGCTGATCACCAATTTCCATTTACCCGAAACCTCTTTATTAATGTTGGTTTCCGCTCTGGTCAGCTTTCCCAACGCGACTCCCCTCTTCACTAATTTTCAGTCTAGTCTCATCGGGCAAGCCTATCACGAAGCCATTAAGAAAAAATACCAATTTTTCAGCTTCGGGGATGCCATGATCATAATCTAGCATCGTAATGAAGCTATTGCGCATTACGAGCGATTATAAGAGGAAGCGCAGGAATAACATTTCGATAATAACCATTATCGAAAGGATGACGAGCAAGCTCTTATCATTTGGCCTTCATCTTCGTTCTCATCTCTTCTGCCAGCCGAACCATAAAACGGACATTATGAATGGAGGCCAATCTGTAGTAGCTAAGCTCTTTTGAACGGTAAAGATGATTAAGATACCCACGGGAGTAGCCAGCACGGCAGGTATAGCAGTCACAACCCTCCATAATAGGGCTTTTATCCTTATCAAACTGGGTGTTACTAATATTAAGCCGGCCATTACTAAACTCACTTTCAAATTTTTCCCCGCGAATTTCCCCGTAATAAAGTGCGCCGTTTCTGGCCAAACGAGTCGGGGCCACGCAATCAAACATATCAATGCCGGCCTTGATAATCTCCACAATATTGTCCGGGTCCCGGCCAAGGCCCATGGTGTAAATTGGTTTGTCTTTTGGTAACAGATCTCTAACCCACTCAATCATTTCCAAAGTTCCCTCCATGTTGTAGCCGACAGTTTCACCCCCCAAGGCAATCCCATCGAAAGGTAAGGCCGAGATAAATTTAGTGGCCTCTTCCCGCATTTCCCGATCCGTACTGCCTTGGATAATGCCAAATAGTGCTTGTTGGTTTCCCTGGGCACTCTGCTTGCCATTCTTTTCCCATTGTTTAAGACATCTTTCTGCCCAGCGGTGAGTGCGGTCGAGGGCTTCTCTAACATATTTTTTTTCGATTTTGTCCGGGGTACATTCATCAAATGCCATAATAATGTCCGCTCCTAAGTCTCTCTGAATATCCATGGAGCTTTCTGGAGTGAAGCGGTGTCTGGCCCCATCCAGATGGGATTTGAAGGTGACGCCTTCTTCATCGATCTTGGAGAGTGACTCTCCTTTGGCCCCTAGACCCAGAGAAAAAACCTGAAATCCACCGCTATCGGTCAGCATTGGTCCATTCCAGTTCATAAATTTGGCCACGCCACCCATCTCGGCTACCGTTTGTTCACCGGGACGCAAGAAAAGGTGGTAGGTATTAGCCAGAACTATCTCGGCTTTGGTCTCGCGGATATCCTGGGCATCTAAGGCCTTTACGGTCGCGGCTGTGCCGACAGGCATAAAAACGGGCGTCTGCACAGCGCCATGATCGGTTTCCATTGTGCCTGTGCCATCTGAATTACGGGTAAATTTGAATGCCATATGATTATTTTGATTGGTCGGACTCCCTCGAATAACTATCTGCTGATAGTTTTCTCGGACCTGGCTCAGCACCAGTCATGCTTCCGCCTTTCTCGTCCGACTATTCATAATCATAATATCCCCACGAGGGGGAAACTATGATTATGAGCCGAAGGTCGGACTCGAACCGACCACCTGCTGTTTACGATACAGCTGCTCTACCAGATGAGCTACTTCGGCGATACCTGTATTTTAACCGATTTCCGCCCTGTTTTACCTTCTCTGGTGCTAAAATACCCCATACTTTGACAATAGGAGGTCGAATTGGCTAATCAAACCATCGAAATAAAAATTGTAAATATTACTCGGAGAGATTTGGTTAAAATATTTATTGATCGCGCCGAAATTATAGTTAAATCTGAAAATAATGTGGCAATCACTCTTGATGGGGTACGAGATCACATTATTCACCTCTATCAGGATTCTGTTCACCGTCATGTTTTTGAAACCGCTGTTTGGTTTAAAGGTCATGGCAAGAGCCTGGGTGTCGTTGATATCCTTTCAAAAGATGGTCGCACTTACAGCGGTACTATTAGGTATCAGGAAGCAGTTTAATCTAGCTGGAGGTAAAAATGAGTTTTGTGATAATCGATTACAAGATAACGCTTTCCAGAGACGAAGTCATCAAACTACTCGTCGACTCAGAAAATGTCTCGACCGTGACCGAGGACGGCGAACGAGTCACCCTCATGGGTTATGGCCGCAATAAGCTGACCGTCGATAAAGAAAATGGTGGCATCGTTCACTATCTTCTAACCAACATTGATTTCATTGATCATCAAGAATATATGTGGAGTCAGGTTCGTCTCGTGACCACCGATCGTGTGACTTATTCAGGTATCATTTCCCCTGTCCATAACTAAGTGATGCCCAACACCGTGCTGAGTTTTTCTCCAGCACGGTTTTTTTATGGTTTAAAACCTACTCCAGTACCGGAATCAAAATCTTCACTCCGGTATAAATCATGTCCGGGTTAGCAAATACTTTCTTGTTTGCCCAGTAAATCTTAGTCCATTGGTAGCCGTCTCCGTAAGCCCGAACGGCCAGTTTCCAATACGAGTCACCTTTTTGAGTTGTATATTCGCCGGTTTCAAGAGTTCCTTTTCCTTCCGGCTTGGCAGTCTCTTTAATTACATCTCCCTTATCCGACAAAGTAATTTCTTTTTTAGTTTCAATGACGGTCAATTTCTTGGGATTCACCTTAGGAATTCTTAGCTCCATTCCCGGGGTAATCACTCCGTTACTCGAAAGCTTGTTTTCTTTGATGATATCGACATAATTGTAACCAGACTTGTAGTAATTTTCTGAGATGTGCCAGAGGTCATCCCCTTTGACTACTTTATAGGTAGCTATAACTGTTTCATTGGTCGATGCGTCTTTTTTGTCTGTATTGGCTACTTCTTGATCATTTAAGAGCACTCCCTGCCAAGTTTTAAGGTTTGAAGTTCTAAAATAGTTAAATATTAGTCCGGCAATCACCACAATCACTACCGCCCCCATCAAAGTACTGATGGTATTTTCATTCATTTTGAAAAATTTTAGGGTGTTTTTTATTCTTTTGGCTGAACTCTGTCCTTTTTTCATAAGTCAATCTTATATAAAGACTTATGTTTGTCAAGTGGTAGGCAAGAATTGTTTTGAAATTTTGCTAGAATAACCTATGGCAGAAAAAAGAAAAACCTTTAACCTTCGACAAATGATTGACCAAGTAAAAGAAAATGCCTTTTTTCCCTATTTACTCATGATTTTCTTGGTCCTCACCTTTTGGTTTTACTGGACCCAAATCAGAGTGATTAATATTCGCCGACAATGCTATCAAGAGGTCTTTACTCCGAGTCCGAAAAATGCACGGTGGTCTGCCGGCAAGGTTTGGCGGATTCTGTATCCCTCCTATGACATGGCCAAAACGACTCGTATGAATGACGGCTTTTGGGGCTGGGGCTACCCACCGGCCGATACCGAAATGCTTAACTATAAGCAGTGCCTCATTTGGAAAGGTGTTACTTCCACCTTACTGGACCTAAACTAATTGCGAGGCTGATGGGGGAGGATTCGTCCGCAGTCACAGATTACTGGGCTTCGGAACCTGGCTCGACAAGATTGTTACGAGCTTGTCTCCGCCCGTTCGAATCCATCTAGGCAATAAAAAACTCGCCCAATTTGAGCGAGTTTCAGGACTATTGGTCAATTCTTACACCAAGAAAAGATTCATCCCACTTGAAAATGATGTCTTGACCATCACGGCACGCTTCAACTTTGTAAAAAAGTGACACTCTAAAAGTCTCACACCCTTTTATAATAGTTCGCTCGTCATAATGTAGAAATGCGCGTACAGTGACCTTGTTGTCCATGAAAAGAAAACTGTACTTAGCCGGACTCTTGCCAGATGGCACCCATAAATACAGCGTCTCGCCATTGTGGACACGAGCCACCCCAGGACTTAGTACTTGAACGCCTGGATCAGTATGGGGTGGTAGGGTGACTAAAAAAAATGCAAATCCAACAAGGAGAATAAATCCCACCAGAGCAAAAAAATCCTTTCTATCAATCATTTCACCTCCGGAGAAATATTGAAGAAACTTAGTAAATGTGCCTCTCTACCTAGGCTCAATTCTACAATATGATAAGAGAAAAGTCAACTACTATAGGGTCAATATGAGGCCGGGGGATTCGCCTTTGGTCGCTTCGCGCCTCAGGACCGGCCTCACCAGGCTCGTTACGAGACTGGTTCCGGCTGTTCGAATCCCATTTTGGCAATAAAAAATCTCCCGACCAGCGAGAGATTTTGTATTGCGAGGCTGATGGGATTCGAACCCACGACCTTCTCCGTGACAGGGAGACGCGCTAACCAACTGCGCTACAGCCCCAACAAGCCTATTTTACTTCCTCATGGCCGATTTCTCTACTCTCAGGTCAAAGACTCGTGCCTATTTATGCCTAGGTGGCTTTTCCCAGATGGTCTTGATATAATAGGCTAGTTAAATCATCTTAACCTTTACAGATTGTCTCGCGGTGATGATGGCCACGGGGAAAGAAGAAAGGAGCCAGAAATGGCTGTTCGTTTGTACGTAGGGAATCTACCCTACAATATTACTCAATCCAGACTCCAGGAGATTTTTTCTCCCTTCGGTGCTCTAGGTGAGATCACAGTTATTTCCGACAAGTTCTCCGGCAGGAGTAAGGGCTTTGGATTCGTTGAATTCGAAGATGCTGAAGCTGCTAAGAGTGCTATCGAAAAAATGAATGGTGCCGACCTCGATGGTCGCAACATTATTGTTAATGAAGCCCGTCCCAAAGAAGACCGCCCTGCGAGATCCTTCGGAGGTCGCTAAAATTAGCTAACCAAGTATAATGGTCGTATGACCATTAACCGGGAAACCGCCCAACTTCTAAAAAAAGTTGCGGCGGTTTTTCGTGTTAAAGAGGGGGACTCATTTCGGGTCAAAGCCTACAATAATGCGGCCTCGGCCATCGATAATTTAAGTGAACCGATCGACGAGCTTTGGCGGCAGGGCAAGCTGGACACTATCCCCGGCGTGGGAAAAAGTTTACTTGGTTATCTCGAAGAATACTTTACCAAAGGTAAAGTCCGCCATTTCGAGTCTCAGTTTAAAAAAGTGCCGGCTGGCATGTTCGCCTTGATGAATATCCGGGGAGTTGGTCCTATGACGGCATACAAAATTGCTCATCGCTTTCACCTCAAGGATGAGTCCACTGCCCTAGCCGATCTTCAAGTTTTAATCCGAAAGGGGAAGTTGACTAATCTTGAAAGTTTCAAACAAAAATCTATCGCTCGACTTACCAAAGCCTTGAAAATAAAATCTACCGGCAAAGGCCGACTCCTGCTTTCGGACGCCCTAGCAATTGCCGAAGCTTTTATCTCTTACCTCCGCCTCTCACCCTTTACCATGGATGCCGAACCCCTTGGAAGCCTTCGCCGGCGCCTTTCGACGGTAGGGGATATCGATCTGGCGGTCAAAACCAAAAAGCCGGAAGAGACGATGGCCCATGTCTTGGCTTATCCCCAAATCTCGGCTGTGATTACTTCAGGCGACAAAACCAGTCATGTCAAACTTAAAAATGGCTTTGAAGTGGATATCAAGCTCTCGGAACCCGAAGATTGGGGGAGTCTGCTACAGCACTTTACCGGTTCGAAAATGCACAATATTCATTTACGAACGCTGGCCAAAGAAAAGGGCTACTCACTTTCCGAGTATGGCATCAAAGCCAAGGGAAAAGTTCACCATTTTCAAACGGAAACCGATTTTTATCACTTTTTAGGCTTACCCTTAATCCCGACGGAGATCAGAGAAGATACCGGCGAAATCGAGCTGGCTCTTAAGAAACAAGATTTTAACCTTGTCGAACTCAAAGATATCAAGGGCGACCTTCACCTTCATTCCAACTTCGATTTTCCTAGTTCTCATGACTTGGGTGGCAGTTCACTTCACGAAATACTGGATCGGGCCTACGAACTGGGCTATGAGTATATCGGCCTCTCGGATCATAATCCTAAATTCGTCGGTCTCACTGAAAAAGCAAAAGAAAAAATCTTAATCGCCCGTAGAAAATATTTGGAACAAGATTTTCGTGCTTATGAAAACCGCGTGAAAAATAGAGGAATTAAATTACTCATTGGTTTGGAAGTAGATATTAGGCCCAGCGGGGAGCTGGCGTTAAGTGAAGACTTACTTAACACTTTGGATTATGCGATTGTCTCCATTCATGCCAGTTTTGATCAAACCAAGGAAGCCAATACTCGGAGAATTATTCAGGCTCTTTCCCATCCCAAAGCTTTAATTCTTGGTCACCCTACCGGCCGGCAAATTAATGAGCGGGAACCTCTTCAAGCAGATTGGTCGGAGATATTTAATTTTTGTGCCCAAAATCATAAACTTCTTGAAATAAACGCCAGCCCGGACCGGTTGGACCTTCCGGATGATCTTATTCGCCAAGCTATCGCCCAAGGGGTACGGCTGGTGATTGACACCGACAGCCATGAGGTTTCCCAAATGGATTTTTTGAAGCTCGGGGTTTGGCAGGCTCGCAAAGGCTATGCCACAAAAAACGATATCGCCAACACCCATTCTCTGCAAAAATTTCTGGCAGTGCTAAAATGAGTCAGTCATTATCAATCTAACCTGAACCCTGACTATCGACAAACAGGTTACTTCAGGCTAAATAAAAGAATATGAACACCACCCTCCTTTTTGTCATCGCCGCTGTGGCTATCGCGTTGTATATCATGAATTTATACAACTGGTTTCAAACCGCCAAAACCAGAATCATCGCCTCTATTCAAGACATCGGTAATCAGCTAAAACGCCAGGCTAGTTTAATACCGAATCTCGAAAACTCGGCCAAAGGCTATCTCAAGCACGAAAAGGGCATTTACGACGCCATTACTTCTGCCAGAAAATTGGTGGAGAAAGCGACGGGGAGTAATGATATGGCCAAGATCGAAAAAGCTTCGGACGCGGTCAGTTCTCTCGTTCCCAAACTTCAAGTCTTAGTCGAAAGTAATCCCGAAATCAAAGGCGCCGAAGTCATCACTCGTCTCATGGATGAGCTTCGCGACACCGCCGATAAACTCATGTATGCCAGACGAGTAGTCATCGACCTCTCCGCCGATTTCAATACCAAGGTTGTCACTTTCCCCAGCAATCTTATTGCCAACTCGTTTGGTTTTACTCTTCAAAAAGGCTTGGCTACTCCGATGGAAGGGGCTCATCTCTCCGTCTCGGAAGATGAAACCAAAGACACCAAGGTTTCTTTATAAACCTGGGGTCAGTCCAGACGAAGCATGAAAAATATTTACGAACAGGTCGACGAAAATAAATTCCGTAGTGGTTTGGTCATCGCCTTATTCTTGGCCTTTATCGCGGCCTCAGCCTATGCCATCACCTATGCCTTGGGTTTTGATTCTAGCTTTATCGCTCTGGCACTTATTTTTTCCGGCGCGCTAAGTTATGCTAGTTTTTACTACTCGGATAGTATCATTCTGTCCATTTCCGGTGCTCATCCGGCTACCAAGAAAGATCACTTCGATTTTTATACCGTCGCCGAAAATCTGGTCCGCGTCGCCCGGATTCCCATGCCGAAACTATATGTGATTGAAGACACCGCGATGAATGCCTTTGCTACCGGAAGAGATCCGGAGCATGCGGTGGTCTGTGCTACCACAGGCCTACTTTCTCGGCTTAATCGGACGGAACTGGAAGGGGTCGTCGCTCACGAACTCAGTCATGTTCGTAATTACGACACGCGTTTAATGGGCATTGTCACTATTCTGGTTGGTCTGGTCACCCTGCTGGCCGACATTCTTTTGCGTACCCGTCTTCGTGGTCGCAGTCGCGATGACGAGGGCAATCTGGGAGCCATTATGTTTGTTGTTGGCCTAATTTTGGCTT
>JAHFKQ010000027.1 GCA_023245265.1 Candidatus Collierbacteria bacterium | reverse complement strand
GGTGTAACCAGAATTTTCATTAGTCTATATTTTAGCACACTGTTAGAAGCCTATATAAATTGATTAAGCACAAATGTGGTAGAATTCGGGGGTACTTTGCCATTTTAATCGGAATCTGAGTAAGGAGGCGTATGGATACACCTTTTAAACGGGTATTGCGATACTTATGGTTTGCCATCGGGAACTTTGCCTTAATCTATTGGTTGATGTTACCTCTTAACCCCATCACAGTTTGGTGGTTTGGCGGCATGATTGTGGCTTCAGGGGTGGCCGATGTTTTAGTTTTGGCTTGGTCGCTGAATCATGTCCCCAGTCAGGGGCTCACTAGCGAAGTGGCCGTCAACTCCATTTGGGCCGTGGTCCAATTGGTAGTGATATTGATGGTAGCTTGGTTTCTGGCTACTAATTTTGGAGCCATAGCCATCCTGGTTTTAGCCTTTCAGTTAGGCTGGATGCGGTGGCGCATCGATACCTTGAATAAAGTGATGGATGTCAGATACTGGGACTCCAACGAAGGAGATAGACATGATTGATCATTTCAAACAATTTGAAAGGTCCAAGACTTCAATCATTGGTTGGTACGCCTTTTGTGCGGTAGTCAATCTATGCTGGCTTTGGTTTTATATTGGCCTCGTGGCACATCCTCTCGCAGTAGTTTTTGGGGTTTGGTTAGCGCTGATTGCCATTGAAGATATGATATTAATCGGCTTGGCACTGCAAAAAAAAGGGGAAAACTCAGAAAATAGTGACAATTGGGATGTCAACATTTGGATTGTTACCCGCATCGTGGAACTATTTACTGTCACATTTTTGGTGGCCAATACCTGGGGAGTGTGGGGTCTTTTTCTGGTCTTTTGGTGGATGGTTTGGATTGTAGTCAGGATCACCCCACTTGCCTGGCTCATGACTTTGATTTAATGACTATAGTTTCGGAATAATTTGGTCGCTCATGGCCTCCTGGAAACAGGGGGCTTTTTTGTGGTCCAATTTACTTGAGAAGTTTGAGACGGTCTTTGGCGGCTTCGAAATCGGGTTTCAGCTCGATCGCTCGCTCAAAAGCCCGCTTGGCCGAGTCCAGAGAAGACTTGGCGTCGGTATTGTCTCCAAGAACTTTTGATTCTGAGGCAATTTGAGCCTGGCTGGCGTAAAGTAAACC
The DNA here is from genome assembly GCA_023245265.1 of Candidatus Collierbacteria bacterium. Taxonomy (GTDB): domain Bacteria; phylum Patescibacteriota; class Microgenomatia; order UBA1400; family MFAQ01; genus UBA10133. The sequence continues at coordinate 8,442 of JAHFKQ010000027.1, read as the reverse complement.
GATGTTGTAAAAGTTGGAGGCATCGGTCGGGGAGAGCTCGGTGATTTTGAGCAGGGTTTGAATGGCTTCAAGATTGTATTTGGGGTCGAGTTGGGCCAGTGATAGTTCAGTGCGGGCCTTGGTCTTCAGTAGATTGAGATTATATTTATTCATGGAGACGGCTTTATTGACATTACTCACCGCATCTTGAAGATACTGATTGAGAATGCCTACAGCTCTGTCACGGATCTCGGCCGAAGTGGTGGCGGGCAATTCCCTGATTTGAGGTTCGATGATTTGAATAGCAATTAGGGCTTGGATATTTCCAAGCTGGGCCAGGTAGAGTGGCTCTTGAGGATTTAATCTGACGGCTTCCAAGTCTTGACTGATGTTGCTCCGGCCGGCGGTATAAGCCAGATCGGCGAGCCAAAGCCGACGGACTCCGAGTAAGAGCCAGAGAGCTAAAGCCAAGACCAGAAATAGTCCCACTGATTGATTAAGGGAGACCTTTTGGGAAACTAATCTGGATTGGCTAGAGATAGAGATAAAGATGGCCGGAAAGAGAAAAAAGAAAAGAGCCACATTGACGACGGAAAAACCAAAATAGTTGGTAATGAGAATGGAAATAAAACCGAGAAGCAGGGGAGACTTAAGTTCCTGGTCGCGGGTTTTGATGAAAAGTTTGAGAATAGAGCCGATCAAAAAAAGATAAGTGGCTAGACCAATAAAGCCGGTGGTGGCGAGAAAGTTCAGGTATTCATTGTGGGCTTTGTTGTAAAGAAAATCGGATTCCGAAGTGAGATTGTGGGCTGCGGGACGAACCCAGTAATAAGAGTAGCCAAAGGTTTCGACACCAGTACCAAAGAAAGGGTATTTTTTGCCTAGTTCGACAGCGCCTTGCCAAACGACACGACGGATGGCCATGGAGTCCGTGCCGCCAATGCGGGTTTTATTTTCATCGGTGATGATAGTGGTGGTGTCGGAGAAAAAGGGATTGGTTTTATTTAAGGACTGTAAAGTACGACCGATGGCCTGGCCTTTGAAAAGAAGGATGGCAAAAATCAGAAGAGCTAGACCCAGGAGGGCTTTGGGTTGCTTCTTTTGGAGAGAGGCGATAACGGCAAAAAGGAGTAAGACGACGACGGTAGCCCCAATACCGGACTGGGAACGAGTAAATAGAATAGCTAAGAGAAACAGGCCGGAGAGAGTCAGGTGTAAAAATCTGAAATTAAGATTCTTGGTGTTAAGAAAACCAAAGAGGGAAAGTGGTAGGAGGGCAATCAGGTAAGCGGAGAGCCAGTTGGGCTGACCGAGAGTCGAGAAGACGCGGTTTTGGACATCTTGGACCCAGACATTTTTGTCGATACCCAGTCTTTCGAGAACGGCGTAGAAGCTGGTCAAAGCGGCGGTAGTGATGATGGCGATGATTAAGTTTCGAATGGCTTTGGCCTGGCCGGAAAAGTGAGTCACTAAGGCGTAATAGAGGAAAATATAACAAAAGGTCGAGACCAGACCACCGTGAAACCGGGAGTAATAGCCCCAGAGACTGGTGTGGCGGTCAATACTATAAATAGTGGAGGCAATTTGAGAAGCAAAAAATAAAAGAAGAGGCAAGTCTAGCGGAGTGCGGGCAAACTCAAACTTTTTTTCTTGAAGAGAACGGATGGCCCAGCCGGCGCCGATGAGAACGGTCATGGCATAGACGAAGATCATTTTATTAAACTCAAAAACTTCGGAAGTGAATGGCCAGAGTAATAGAGGCGTCACAAAAAAAAGAACGAAAAAACAGTTCTGAACAAATTTCAAAGACTGGTTTTCGGCTGGCTCAAGGGTGTTCACTTTCCGGGACATGAGATAGTTTACCAGAATACCTTTTGCTCCTCGCATTCATGGTTATACTTTGATATTATTTAGCCATATTATGATAGCTTGTACGATCTCTCATGTTTGAAAAATTATGGCGACTGGCTACTCTGGATGTCGGCATCGATTTGGGTACTGCCAATGTGGTGGTCCATGTGCGGGGTAAAGGAGTGGTCATCCGACAGCCTTCGGTGGTGGCTCGAAATATGAAGACGAAAGTAATCTTAGCCATGGGTGAAGAAGCCAAAAAAATGTTGGGGAAAAATCCGGCCAATATCGAAGTGGTGAGACCTTTAAGGGATGGCGTGATTGCTGACTTTGACGCCGCCGAGGCAATGTTGAAACATTACATTGTGGAAGTTCATGAATATTACAAAGGACTGGGTTTTAAAATTCCCCGTCCGCGAGTGGCGATCGGCATTCCCAGTGGAGTGACGGAGGTCGAGAGAAGGGCGGTCCAAGAAGCGGCTTTGGAAGCGGGAGCCAGAGCAGTATTCCTCATCGAAGAACCGATGGCGGCCGCAATCGGTTCGGGTCTGCCGGTAGAAAAAGCCGAGGGACAGCTGATCTGTGATATCGGTGGAGGTACAAGTGAAATCGGGGTGATCTCACTAGGGGGATTAGTATTGAATCGCAGTTTAAGAGTGGCGGGGGATGAGCTGACCGAGGCAATCCAAAATTTCGTGAGACTGAAATACAATTTATTATTGGGTGAGAGTACGGCTGAAGAAGTGAAGCTGGCGGTGGGCTCGGCCTACCCACAGAAAAGAGAAAAAGAAGGGAACCCGTTACAAATAGTAGTCAGAGGCCGCAGTCTGGAAGATGGCTTACCAAAATCTTTAAAGCTGGATAGTGTCGAGATCCGAGAATCGATGATGCCGATTGTGAATCAGATCCTCAGTGAAATTGCTCTCATAATCGAAGAAACACCACCGGACTTGGTGGCCGATATTTTGGAAAAAGGGATGGTCATGGCTGGGGGAGGGTCACTGATTCGGGGCATCGATAAGCTGATAAGCGAGCAGATCGGGATGCCGGTCTGGGTGACCGATACACCACTCGAGGCCGTGGTGCGTGGCTGTGCCAAAGTCTTGGAGGATGACAAGCTTTTGGGGAAGGTACGCGTGGTCGGAGGCCTGAGGTGATCGTGCCTATTGTGGCTTATAGTAGTTGACTTTCCGGTTCAGTTGAGGTAAAATCCCCAAGTACTCTAATTTTTGAGAAAAGCAATCTAGACAGGAGAATATGCTATGAAAATCTTGGATGGTGATCTTTTTAATATCGTCTTTGCTTTGCTTTTAATTCTGGTGTTGTTCGTGGGATTATTTGGTGGTCCAATCAGTGGCTCTTTTGTCAGCACTGAGTCAGCTCAAAAACTTGCCCACGCCCAACTTTCACCCGATGCCACAATCGGTGAAAAAACAGTCTGGTTCGTCGGCTTTAAAGGCTGTGAGAAAGGCGAAGTGGCTAGATTTAAGGTTTTGCCTTATATGGGGAAAGATGGCTCTCTGGTGGATAACGCCATTATTTGCGCAGGTTGGCCCTTCAAAGGTATGACGATTAGATATCAGTAATGAGTTTTTCCCTCTCGGTTTCCGAGAGGGATTTTTTTGGCAAAAATTAGGGTTGGGTGATGATGACGAGGTTATTTGGAGAAGTGTAAAGAGTATCGTAGAGCTCGATCTCGGCTTTTTGGAGCGGTTCTTGGCTCACCGTGATCAGACGATTAGTTTTGCCGACGATGAGATTAGCCGGGAAGATTTCACCCGGTTCGGTGAGGACAAAATCACCGAGAATAATCGGTGACTGACTGGGGACATCGACTATCTCCGGACGAGACTCATATTTATATAAACCTTTTTGACCGGAAGCGGTGCGGATGGGAAAAACCGGAGACTTTTCACTATCGAGAGGGGTAATACTAATAGTATTGGCTTTTATTTCTTTGACTGTGCCGAGCAGGATATTGCCGGAAACCAACGGTTGGCCCGGACGAACACCGGTGAGTGGCAGCGAGGAAACAACCACAAACTTACCGGCTGATCCGGTGAGACGAACAGGTAAGATGCCCCTAAAAGAGTTTTTGAGGTTGTCTAAAATTTTCTTGTCGACGATGCTTTGCTTTAGATATTCATTTTCGGAGATGAGTCGGGCGAGTTGATTTTTTTGTTCCCGATTTTGCTTTTCTAAAAAAGGAAGGTTTTTGATGACGGTATATTTTTCTTCGGTAAAAAGTCTGAGAGAGGCGGTCGGGCGCGAAATAGGTGAGAGAAGGGTGTAAAAAATATTATCGACCTTTGGGCCGACCTTGAGTTTGCCCGCCGTCGAGAGTAGTATGGAAACAAATAATGGCAGTAAAATTAAATTTATTTTTGTAGAATTCATATTATGTCCGATAGGCAATCCAAGAATATCATAAAAGTCATCTTGACGGTATTAATAGCGGTCATAATTGGCGAGGGAATTTTTGGTCTAGGATTTTTCTGGCCTTTTCTGTTGATTTTGTTGGACTCTCGCTTGGTCTATTGGTTGGCTTTTGGAGTGGGTATTTTGATTTCGGTAATTTATCGAATGCCGGTGGGGTTACCAAGTTTGTTTTTGGTCACGGTGGTCGGCGGACTCTCACTTCTTTTTAATTCCCGGAAAGAGTCCAGTCTAGTCTTATTAATAGTGGCTGTTTTAGCAAACTTTGTTTTTAACAAAGCATTTGGCTTGTCTTGGAATTTAGTGGAATTGATTTCGGTTATCCTCGCTTGGGTGATAGCGGAGACCTGGTTCGAGAAAGGTGAGTCGATCAGAATTAATTATTAATGGAAAAAGAGGATATTTTTTATTGGGGGCAGACCATCATGGTGCTGGTGATGGCGGTTGGTCTGTCGAGACTTTTATTTTTGACGACCGTGATGGGAGGACATTATGACGAGTTGGCAACGGGTAATATGATCCGCAAGGAAGCTCTAAAACCGGTTAGAGGAGTGATAAGTGATCGATTAGGTAAACCCTTGGCCATGAACATTGAGTATCAAGGGAGAACTCAACGCTTTTATCCGGGGGGAGAAACTATCGCCGGGGTGGTGGGTTACTTGGGGTTGCCGGATAGCGGAGATCTGCAAGATTGCCCAAAGTGCGATTCGCAATTACCACTGGGAAAGACCGGGCTGGAAAGACAGTACCAAATGGAACTAATAGGTGAACCAGGATCGACCACTGTCCAGGAAACGGCCAGCGGTCAGGAAAAAATTGAAATCGCCAGAGTGGACAGTCAGCCGGGGAAAAATTTGACCACCAATCTAGACTTGGAGTTACAGAAATTATCTTTTTTGGCACTCAAAACTAAACTAGGGGAAGTAGGCAAGAGTGGGGCGGTAGTCGTTGCCAGAGTGAGTGGTGAAGTCCTGGCTCTGGTCAGTGCACCTTCCTTTGACCCGAATCTTTTCGTTCCCGGAGGTAAGCGGAGTGACTTCGGAGGGGACTTTAAAGATGTGGAAAGTTTAATTAAAGAGGTCGAAAAAAAACCCCTTTACAACCGGGCCACAGCGGGTGATTTTGCGCCCGGGTCGGTGTACAAGCTAGTGCCGGCCATCGCCGCTTTAGAGGAGGGCAAGATAAATCGAGACAGTTCAATTTTGGATACCGGTGAGATCAAAGTTGGGGGTTCGCGTTTTGGTAATTGGTACTTGGATGAGTATGGTCGGACTGAAGGTGAAGTGAATATTGTCAAAGCTATCTCCAGAAGTAACGATATTTTCTTTTACAAAATGGGTGAAGCGCTTGGGGCCGACCCTTTAGTAGCTTGGAGCGAAAAGTTTGGCTTGGGGGAAAAGACAGGCATTGATCTCCCCGGTGAATCGGCTGGCTTTGTTCCGACTCCTTATTGGCGGGAAAAAGTCTTGGGGGATAGATGGTATCTGGGAAATACCTATCATATGGCCATTGGTCAGGGAGACCTGATGACGACCCCGATACAAGTTAACCGTATGACGGCCGGGATAGTCAGTGGGTTGGGTTGCGGACCGAGATTGGTCGGTCGAGCCAGCTGTCTGGATCTCCGGCTTAGCCCCAAAAACATCAATATCGTTCTCGAGGGGATGAAAGCCGCGTGTAGTCCCGGAGGGACAGCCTTTCCCTTGTTTGAGTACGCCGGCCGGATCTACTGCAAGACAGGCACGGCTCAAAAAGGCTCGAAAGAGTCTCTGGCCAATGCCTGGGTGAGTGTAGTGGTGCCTAAGGGTAGCTCGGTCAAAGATTGGGTGGTGGTCACGGTGCTCGTGGAAGAAGGTGGGCAGGGGAGCGTGGTGGCCGGACCGGTAGCCAAAGAGATTACAGCCTATATACTTGACAAACTATAAAAGAGGTGGTATATTATCAACATTCCCGCGCAGCAGCTCTTACAGGCTGTGAACGCACTTTAATGAGTCTCGGGAGACTCAACCGATGAAGTAAGAGAGATGGCTCTCTCTTGCGAGCACAATTCCATACCTCTGATGTGCGGAGGGGCGATCAGTGTGATCGTTTGGATACCGGTTTGCTGCCGGCGGAAATCAAGCTACTCTCGCTCCTGAGCGAGGCTTGAAATTCCGTTTATGAGAGCTTCGTGACCGGAGCAATTAGGAGAAGTCCTTAGGGCAGCCCCGAAGGATACTCTTCTAATTGGAAGCTCTCCAGCTCCAAAGTTCCGGCTGGGCCATACCGAGTGCCGCTCAAAAGTAGAGAGCGAGCTCAGGTTGTCCAGCCGGAACATGGGTTTTACTTTCCCCCTTTAACGACCCGCCTCAGTGCGGGTCTTTCCTATTCTGGAGGCTAGAGGTGGTCGATATAAGCCTATAGACTTGACAAAAGAGGGAATTAGGCTTATAATACGGGAAGATTTGAGTTGGGACAGTCTGAAATGGGCGTGAGTAACTAACTTTACTCGTGCCCGCCTCAGACGGAGCCTAAATTTGGAGCCGTCTTAAAATGAGATCGGAGCGCATCCACCTCCTCCTGATCGGGAGGAGAGATATTCAAGCGACCAGGAGGTCGTATGAGCTTTTGTCTTTCATTGTTATTCGTGCGGAGTGCCAAGGCAAGGGCACAATAAGACCGCACTAGAGGGAAGCGATTTCCTCGACACCGTAAAAAACAGAGCCGGATCCCTAGTGGACCCGGCTCTTATATTTTTTAGGCGTGTAATAACCCTGTGATAGAATTCCCGTTTGCGAATAATCATGTATATTTTAGAATGTAAGAGCTTGCTCGTCTTCTCTTCAATAATGAATTATTGAAGTATCCAGACTGCGCTTCCTCTTATATTTGCTCATAATTTCATTTGATGCTTAAATATGAAACTAGTCATTGTTGAATCACCTACCAAAACCAAAAGCCTGTCCAAGTACCTGGGTGGCGAGTTTGAGATCCTGGCCAGTATGGGTCATGTCCGTGATCTGCCGAAGAGTAAATTAGGTTTGGACATCAAAGAACCTAAAAAAAATCAATTTCAGTTTTTCCCCGTTTATGAACTCATGGACCGCAAAGAAGATACGGTTCGCCGGCTGAAAGTGGAAGCGGCCAAAGCCGAAGAAATCATTTTGGCGTCCGATCCTGACCGAGAAGGAGAAGCGATTGCTTGGCATGTCAAAGAGATTTTGAGTGAAGACTCAAAGAGTAAGAAATCCAAAAGCTCAAAGCCCAAAAAGGAATTGATTTTTAAGAGAGTGGCATATAACTCCATCACTAAAGAAGCTATTTTGGAGGCGATGGAGAATCCTAGAGAGATTGATATGAATTTAGTAAATTCGCAACAGGCGAGGCGTTTTTTGGATCGCTTGGTAGGCTATAAACTGTCACCGATTTTATGGAAAAAAGTCCGCCGGGGTTTATCGGCCGGTCGAGTCCAGAGTGTGGCCGTCCGTTTAATCGTCGACCGAGAGAGAGAAATCGAAAAGTTTGTGCCCGTAGAATATTGGCAGATTCGAGCCTTGGTAAAGACCACCAAAGGTAGTGATTTTTGGGTCGAGCTGGCGAAATTCAAAAATAAGAAAGCCGAAATTCATAAGGCCGAAGAGGCCAAAGAGATTTTGGCAAGCCTAAATTCGGGTGAGTATGTGGTCAGTGACATCAAAAAGTCGGAACGAAAAACTCAACCCCACGCGCCTTTCAAAACCTCGACTCTTCAGCAAGCGGCCGCGAATGTGCTCGGCTGGTCGGCCAAAAAAACCATGAACATTGCCCAGAAGCTTTATGAGCAAGGTGACATTACTTATCACCGCACCGACTCTTTTAATTTGGCGCCCGTGGCTATTGAAGCCGTCCGCAAATTTATTGGCGAGGAGTATGGACCGAATTATTTACCCAACGCTCCTAGAATTTATAAAACAGCCGGCAAAGTAGTAGCCCAAGAAGCCCATGAAGCGGTCCGCCCGACTCACACGGAGGTGACGCCAGAGAAGTACACCGGTCAAGAAATGGCCATGGACGAGAAAAAGCTTTATAGCTTAATCTGGCGCCGAACAGTGGCTTGTCAGATGGCCGAGGCGATTTTTGACGATACCCGAGCCGTCGTAACAGTGGACGAATGTGAACTGACAGCCAATGGGATCGTGGTGAAGTTTGACGGCTGGA
>JAHFKQ010000078.1 GCA_023245265.1 Candidatus Collierbacteria bacterium | reverse complement strand
AAAGCTAATGCCGCCCTTTTTCAAACAGGTTGGTTTGTCGAATCTCTGATTACCGAAGTTCTGGTTATTTTTCTCATCCGTACTCGTCGGTCTCCTTTCTTCCGAAGTCGTCCCGGTTTGATTCTCACTATTACTTCTTTATCTATTGTTTCTATAGGCATTGCTCTCACTTATTCCCGATTGGGCAGTCTGCTTGGTTTTGTTCCTCTCCCTCCTTTATACTTCTCTATTGTGATTGGTTTTACTTTGTCTTATCTCTTTATTGTCGAAACCGTCAAATACTACTCGAAAATAATCTAGCCTACAAATGTCCACTCGTCAATTTTCCCCGCTCGAAATTAATCAACTTCAAAAACATGGATTTTATGCCGATGATCTCTCACCTCTTGGGGAGAAGCCGGTGGAGTATGTCACCGGTCACGCCGATTTTTGCGACTTGGATTTTTTAGTCACCCCGGCCACTCTTATTCCTCGACTCGAATCCGAAAAAATAGTCGAGCTCGGCTTTGAGCATTTATCTCGCCAAAAAATATCTCACCCCGTCGTTGCGGATATTGGCACCGGCTCGGGCTGTCTTGCCGTTTCTCTTGCCGCCAAGCTCCTCAAGAACAATATTCCTTATACCATTTACCTTTCTGACATCTCGACCGAGGCACTTGCTGTCGCCGAAAAAAATGCCTCACGGCTCCTCTCTTCGACCGTCAACCTTTTTTTTGAGCCATCCAATCTTCTTGAAAATTATCCTCAAATCAAGTTTGATCTCATCCTGGCCAATCTTCCCTATATCCCCACCGCCAATCTTTCGGCCTTACCGCCTTCTGTCAAAGATTTCGAACCCCTTACCGCTCTCGATGGTGGTCCACAGGGCACTTCTCTCCTGCAGCGCTTAATAGCAAAACTTCCGGATTTTCTATCCGCACAAGGCCTTGCCATACTGGAATTCGACGACACCCACCAACTTTCCGATTTCAAGATTCCCCCCGCACTGTCAGCCAACCTCGAAAAAGATATTTTTGGTGTTTCTCGTTTTCTGTGCTTGCACTATAAAGGCTGAGATTTGTTACACTTAAGTATGAAGAAAATTTGGTTCTTGAGTCTTCTGACTCTTTTTATCTCAATTTTTTTTGTTCGCGCTACCGATCAAACTAATCACTACCAGGTCCAGGACGGTTTCGATCCTTCTCTTGCCACCGGTATCTTTGATAATCGAGTCGTTTCTGTTCCCTCCACTTTGGCAGAACTACCCTCACCATCCCGCAAAGTCCTCGGTGAGACATCAGGTGAAAAAGAAATTCAAGTCGATCTTACCAATCAGCGACTCTATGCCTACGAAGGTGATAATCTTGTCTATACCTTCCTCATTTCATCCGGTAAGTGGGGCCGCACACCCACCGGCACTTTCACCATTGCCAACAAATTCCGTTTTATCGGCATGAGCGGTGGTTCGGCCGCCCTTCATACCTATTACAATCTACCCAATGTTCCCTATACCATGTTCTTTGGTAACTCTGAAATCCCGGCATCTAAAGGTTTTTCTTTTCATGGTACATACTGGCATAATAACTTCGGGGTTCCCATGTCTCACGGCTGTATCAATATGAAAATCTCCGAGGCCGGTTTACTTTATAACTGGGCCGATCCCCAACTTCCTGAGGGAAAAACTTCCGGAGTGGCCGGCAAAGATAACCCCGGCACCAAGGTAATAATATACGGAGTCACTCCCAAATCGTAAGAAAACACTCTTCTTATTGCATTCAAAAGACTCACCCCTTAGAATATCCTCCATAATGACTCAAGCCAATTTCACTCAACTCAAAAAGTTTTTTTCGCAATTCCCCTCCCAAAAATACGAAAAAAATACGCTGCTTTTTAAGCCGGGCGATAAATTTGAAAACATTTACTTTATGAAGTCTGGCTATATTCGGGCTTATACCAAAGTCTCTTCAGGCGAAAACACCCTCAATATCTTTAAACCGCTCTTTCTAATTTCCGTCATTCACCACTTCACTTCGGCCCGTAATGATCTTTATCTTCGAGCACTTACCTCTGCCGAAGTTTATATCGTTCCCCAAAAAGAGTTCACCGCGTTCCTAGCCAAAAACCCGGAAATGGAAACCATCATTATGGACTTCTTTTTCAGTTCCCTTCTGCTCTACCTTACTAACCAAGGCAACATTATTAACGGTACCGCTATCAATAAAGTTGCCTCCGTCCTACTACAGATCATTCATGATTATGGCGACCTCAAAAATGGTCAGCTAGTTGTCAATTTTCCTGCCACCCATCGTATCGTTGCCAGTCTAATCGGTCTTACTCGTGAGACCACTAGCGTCCAAATGAGTAAACTTCAAAAACTGGGTATTATCTCGACCAAACGGAATCAATTTACAGTCCTGAATCTGGAAAAGCTTAAAGACCTCGCTTCCGTCATTCAATAAATCACCTATAATCAAGGGTGATGACTTTTTTCCAAGCCTTTTTACTATCTATTGTCGAAGGTCTCACCGAGTTTCTACCTGTTTCCAGTACTGGTCATCTCATTCTGGTTCAAAAATACCTCGCCATTAACTCCACAGAGTTCTCCAAATCCTTCGATATCATTATCCAATTTGCCGCCATTCTGGCAGTGGTTTGGGTCTTTAG
>JAHFKQ010000001.1 GCA_023245265.1 Candidatus Collierbacteria bacterium | reverse complement strand
TAAGGAGAAAATTGATTCAGATCCGAGGTTAAATATTTATTTTGTAGAGAAACGAGAAAATGAAATCGGTGACCAACTAAGAAAAGCCGGACTCAAGGCCAAAGTAGAACATCAAGTGGGAGGATACTGGGAAATGGCCGAGAAACAGAAGAAATTTGGTATGCGGGCCAGTTCCCGGACCAATGGTTTCGCCGATATTTCCGATGCAATAAGTTTCAGGATTATTTTGGAAGAAGAAAACCTGGCTGATTGTTATAAAGCGCTGGGGATGGTCCGAATGCTGTATGGGGAAAAACTCATGAAGCAGAGGCATAATGATTATCTTGTCAATAAAGCCAATAATGGTTACTCGGCTTTGCACGACACTTATCACTTCGAAGAGGGTGATGTCGAGATAGCTTTCTCTACCAAAAACCGAGAAAACTTTAATAATTGGGGAGTAGTGAGCTTGAGCCAAGAAGAAATTATAAAGAACCCGGAACTTTTTAAAAGAAAAAAAATCTTTACCCCGAAGAAAGAATTGTTTTTTATGGAGCTGGAAGCTACGGGCATTGACCTGGCATATAAATTAAATCCGCTTCTGGGACTGCGGGCAGTCGGAATGTTAGTCGATGGGAAAATGTGTGAACTGGAAATGGTGGTCCCAAATGCCAGCTTGGTAGAAATTATTTTCGACCAGGAACAAACAAAACCAAAAGCTGATTGGCTTCGTTATGGGAATGCCCATACCAAACGGCTGGTAGAGCAACAACTCTTAATCTCACAAAGAGACGAAGAAGTGGGACGAGGAAAAGAAATATTGATGGCAGAAGTATTGAGAGAAAGAGGTGTCTTAAATTTACTGGATTTGGAAACTAAAGTGGTAGATAAAATGCTGATGGATCTGGGATGTTGGAATGGGGTAAATGACTTGTACTACAAGGTGGCATATGGGTTTGACCTGAACACCATTAGAAGAAAACTAGATGAAATGGGGATAGTCAAGGGCCGGTATACTTCGATCTTGATTAAAGGAGAAAATAAAATAGGAATATCGAAAGAGTTGGCGCAAATGGTGAGCCGCTTTGGAGGTGATGCCAGAAGTAAGGTGGAAAAGGTGGATGAACAAGAAAGGTTTACGGTAAGGATTCTGCTGACAATTGGTTATGAAGGTAAGAAAAAATTGGAGTTGGCTTTGAAAGAAAAATATGCCGACTGTCTGGTGGTGTAAATGGTAGAATTTAGGAGCTTGAGTAATATCGATAGCCTAATCAAAACACTGGGAGACAAAGAGGTTAAAATAAATGAACCTTTGTCGCTCCATACGACTCTCAAGATAGGTGGACCGGCCGAATTATTTTTTGAGGCAAAGAACTCCGGAGAATTAATCAAAGCCGTCAGACTGGCCAGAAGCTTTGGGGTGCCGTTCACCGTGATAGGAGGAGGAAGTAATATTTTAGTGAGTGATGGGGGGATCAAGGGTCTAACAATACAAAATAGTGGTGGGGAACTAAAAATAAGGGAAAAGAAGTTTTTTGGTTTTCATCGGGATAAAGTCATCCCGATAGAGTCACGGTGGGAAGTGGCCGATCAGGGAACTAAAAAATACGATTTTACGGATCTGGATTATGATGAGAGTCGCTTTCCGGAAGTGGAGGTGGTAATCGACGCAGGGGTAAACCTGCAAGCGGCAATGTATAACCTTTTTGAACAAGGAGTTACCGGATTGCAGTGGTATGCCAGAATTCCGGGGACGATGGGGGGAGCCGTATTTAACAATATTCACGGGGGGAGCCATACTTTGGCCGAACTAATCAAAGAGGTGACAGTGTTGGATAAGCATAGTGGGGTGACTAAAATTCCGGCTAAAGAAATGAGACTGGGGTATGACAAATCAAGGTTCCAAGAGACCGGTGAAATAATATTGGCGGTGACCTTGAGATTAAAAAAGGGTGATGTTCAAAAAGCGAGGGAAGTGGCGGAAGAGTGGCGAAAAAGAAAATCTTCGCAACCATTTAACTCGGCCGGCTGTGTATTTAAAAATATATCCAAACGGGATGCCGAGATCATGGGGTATCCGACAACCTCGACCGGCTACATTGTGGAACATATTTTGAATATGAACGGTTTTAAGGTTGGTGGAGCTATGATTTCCACCGACCACCATAACTTTATTGTTAATACCGGCGGAGCAACAGCGAAAGATTATTTGGCGGTGAGAGATGAAATAGCCAAAAGAGCTAAAGAAACAATTGGTTTGGAGTTGGAGAACGAGATAATCTTACTGGGAGATTTTGATGTGTGAGAGTAATCGGATCTAGGAATTGAGAATTCCACCGATGACTTTGGCCAGCTCTTGAGGATGGGTTAAATTGAGCAAATGGTTTGCCCCCGGAATAATATGAAGTCGGCTTTGGGAAATATTTTTGGTCAAATAATTGCCGGCATTGGGAATAATGAAGTCGTTACTACCCCAGATAATATCGGTAAAAACGGATAACTTCTTGAGTAGGGGTTTTAAATTATATTTAACAATTTTTTGAAGGACTTTCTTCTGATACTCATTCGCATGGGCATAATCGGTCGGGGTATACCAGCCCAGGTATTGTTCGAGGTAATTATAGGAAGACTTGGATAAAAAAGGCTTAAGAGCATTCGTCAAACGGAGCTTGAGTTTTAGGATTTGGGATCTTTCCTTGATGGCCGCAGGGGCGACGAGAATTAAAGTAAGAAGATCGGTTGGGAACTTGAGAGCATAATCGAGAGCTATTTGACCGCCGAAAGAGTGACCGACCAAAATGAATTTCTTTAGTTTGAGCTTTTGGGTAAAACTTCTGACAAACTGGGTGTACTCGGGAATATCGGGGGTGTCGTCGATGGGAGGAGTTAAGCCGAAGCCGGGTAAGTCGAGCAAGACAATACGCCAATGGGGAGAAAGTAGCTGGGCGACCGGTAACCAAAAGGAGAGAGAAGAAGCCCAACCATGAAGAATAACAATCGTTTTTGAGCCTTTGCGGTTAATATCGACATAATTAGTGCGAATACCTTTGACGGTCAGGTGCATAGATTTGATTATACTGACAAAAAACTAAAACTCTAAAACTCAAAAATCAAGGCGAGAGAGTGGTAGAATTATGCCTATGGCGAGCTATGATTTTAGAGAAATTGAGAAGAAGTGGATGGATAATCCTGAGGACAGAGATATAAATCGGGGGGTTGATTTTGACAAGCGAGAGAAAAAGTATGTTTTGGTCGAGTTTCCCTACCCCTCCGGTGAAGGACTCCATGTGGGTCACGCTTTTTCGATGACCGGTTCCGATGTCTACGCCCGATACCTAAGAATGAAAGGTTTTAATGTCTTGTTTCCCATGGGGTGGGATGCTTTTGGTCTACCGGCCGAAAACTACGCCATCAAAACCGGGATTCAGCCCCAAGTCACAACGGACCGGATAACCAAACTGTTCAAAGAACAGATGAAGAGGATGGCCTTTTCTTTTGACTGGGACAGGGAAATAAACACGACTCTGCCTGAGTACTATAAATGGACCCAGTGGATCTTTATCAAACTTTTTGAGAAAGGCTTGGCTCATAAAGAAGAGATGCCAATTAACTGGTGTCCGAAAGATAAAATTGGTTTGGCTAATGAGGAAGTGATCGACGGCAAGTGTGAGAGGTGTGGCGCCGAGACGGAAAAAAGAACCATTTCTCAGTGGGTGGTGAAGATTACCGATTATGCCGACAGACTGATTGACGGTTTGAAAAATACGGATTTTATCGAAAAGGTTAAAGCGGCCCAAGTGAACTGGATAGACCGCAAAGAGGGGATGGAAATAGAATTTTTGATAGGGGGTAGCGAAGAAAAAATTCGGGTGTTTACCACCAGACCGGACACTTTGACGGGCGTAGAATTTTTGGTCATTTCACCCGACCATAAGTTGGCAGAAAAATTCGGTAATGACGAAGTAAAAAGATATGTCGAAAAATATAAACAGAGAGATATCAAGAATCGAGAAGAAAAACAAAAAACAGGGGTGAAATTAACGGTCCGGGCGATAAACCCGCTGAACGGAAAAGAAGTACCTATTTTTGTGGCGGATTATGTGTCGATGGACTTTGGTACCGGAGCCATTATGGGAGTGCCGTCGCACGATGAGCGAGATAAGGACTTTGCAAAAGAGATGGGGATAAGCTTTGAGGCAGTGACCATCCCGGAGATTGGGATGTGGGGAGAAGTAGTAAATAAGGGTTGGGGTAAGAAAAAAGTGTCTTATCACCTCCGTGACTGGATTTTTTCCCGGCAACATTACTGGGGGGAACCAATCCCGATGGTGTGGTGCAAAAAAGATGGTTGGGTCAGTGTGCCGGAAAATGAGCTGCCGATAGTCTTACCGAAGGTAGAGAAATACCAACCGACGGATACGGGAGAATCCCCCCTCGCCAATATCAAAGAGTGGGTCGACACCAAGTGTCCCAAGTGTGGAGGTGAAGCTAAAAGAGAAACGGACACGATGCCCAACTGGGCGGGGAGCGACTGGTACTTCCTCCGGTACTGTGATCCAAAAAATAGTTCGGCCTTGGCGGACATGGAAAAAATGAAGTACTGGTTGCCGGTCGATATGTATATTGGGGGTGATGAACACAATACCCTGCACCTTTTGTATTCCAGATTTATATACCAATTTTTATTTGACTTGGGCGTAGTTCCCAAGGAGCACCCTGAGCCATATAAAAAACGCTTGTCTCATGGAGTCATCTTGGCGCCCGATGGGAAACGAATGAGTAAGAGTAAAGGAAATGTGATCGCGCCGGAGGAAATGACCAGTAAATATGGTACCGATGTGGTGAGAATGTACATGTCGTTCATGGGGCCTTTTGATGCCACGATGGCTTGGAATGAAAGATCCCTTATCGGTGTGAGCCGATTCTTGGAAAGATTCTATAAATTGGTGACGGAACACGCAGGTAAGAACTCAGGACAAGAGATGGAGGGGAAAAGATTGATAAACAAATTGGTGAAGAGCGCGGGTGAAGACCTTGAGGAATTTAAATTTAATACCGTCGTGGCGAAACTGATGGAGACAACGAATGGTTTAGCAAAAATAACCGGATCGATTGAAAACGAGGATTTACGAGCCATGGTAAAAGTAATCGCTCCACTGGCCCCATTTGTAGCTCAAGAACTTTGGGTGGTTCTGGGAGGACACGGCAGTGTTCACTCCCAAGCCTTTCCGGTAGCTGAAGAGAAATTTTTGGTGAGTGAGTTTCTTTCCTTGGCCGTACAAGTAAATGGAAAGGTGCGAGGGGTGATCGAGATAAAACCGGAAGCAACCGAAGAGGAAGTGATTGAAAAGGCGAAGCGAGAGGAAAAAATCGCGAAATTTTTAGCTGAGGGAGAAATAAAAAAAGTAATCTATATCAAAGGAAAAGCTTTGAACTTCGTGGTGGGGTAGTGTTTTTCAATAATTCTGTTATTATTCTTCTATGTCTGAAAAAACTCAAGATCTCTCTAAGTTCTACGCCCCCGTTATGGTGGTACTACTTTTGGTAGCGGCTTTCTATATCGGCCGATTATCGTCTCAAGTCGATGGCCTGAAAAAAGTGGCTGGAAGTGAAACCACAGCCCCGACAGCTCAAGCACCGGCGGCACCGGAAAGAAAACTGGATGTGGCTAGCCTAAAAGAGAGAGCAAAGAAATTGGGTTTAGATACATCAAAGTTTGATGCATGTTTGGATAGTGGTGCGACTGCAAATAGAGTGGCAGCCGAACAAAAGGAAGGGGCGGCCCTGGGAGTCAGTGGTACGCCTTCATTCTTCATCAATGGAGTGATGGTAGTAGGAGCTCAGCCGCAGTCGAGTTTTGAAAGTATTATTGATGCCGAATTAAAAAATGGGGGAGGACCGGCCGCGGCTAAGGCCCTCGGTGAAGCGGGTACCAGGGTTAAACTGAATTTGGCCGACAGCTATGTAACCGGGGATAAAAATGCCAAAATTAAAATAGTTGAGTTTACCGATTTTGAATGCCCTTTCTGTGAGAGAGCTTTCCCAACGATAACTGCCATAATGCAGAAATACGCAGGCAAAATTAGTTTGGAGTACAAGAGTTTCCCCTTGTCCTTCCACCCTTTGGCCCAGAAAGCGGCTGAAGCGGCCCTGTGTGCCGGTGAGCAAGGTAAGTTCTGGGAGATGCATGACGATCTCTTCACACCGGCGAAATAAGGAAGATGGAGCAAAATCCATTCTGCGACTGGTGATTAGAGTAGTTATAGGGTAAAATACCCTACATGAAAAAAATGGCGATATGGCTTTCATTATGCTTATTTTTACTTGGTAATTCCCCTGTTTTGGCTCTGCCCAAACCATCACCCAGTATGACCGCGACCTCCGCGGCAGTTTTGGTGGCTGAACAGGAAGAGAAACCGGCCGATTTGACCGCCCCCAGAGAAGAACAAAACCGTTTGACCACCTTACTCACGACTCAGAAAATCAAGGGTTGGTGGGCGGGAAACTTCTTGAAAATCGCCCTGCATCGTGCGGTAGCCGACGGGGTGTCTCCCAATACGCTGGTTTTATTGTTCCTTTTTCCGCTGGTAGCGGCTTTGGTGGCCTTTTCCCGACAGGTTGTTGGAGTCAGTGGCTTTGGCATGATTGTGCCGGCCCTCCTTTCGGTGGCTTTTCTCTCTACCGGAGGCTTGGTCGGATTGGTACTACTGGCCTTTATTCTCCTGGCCGCGACTCTCGGACGAGTAGCTATTAAGAAGATAAAGGTGCCGTACTTGCCTAAACTGGCAATCTTGATTTGGCTGATTTCCATGGCAGTTTTGGGGCTTCTGATTCTATCCCCGGTTATTGGCCTGGAAAGACTGGCGACGGTGGGTATTTTCCCGATTATGCTTTTTGTGCTTTTGGCTGAGACTTTCATTGAAGCTCAGATCACGAGAAATATGGCTACCTCCTTTGGCATGACGATGGAAACGGTGGTCTTGGCCTTTATCGCTTATAAAGTGATTAGTAATCCGTTGGTTCAAGCCCTGGTCTTACTTAACCCTGAAATGACGGTCTTCTTGATTCTGATGATTGACCTCTTGATTGGAAAATATAAGGGTTTACGCCTCTTGGAAATTTGGCGCTTTAGAAAACTACTTTCCAAATAAATGCCTAGACTATCCGATATTTTAGGACTCAATGCCCGGTCCGCCGACTATTTGTCGCTCAATCGAAAAACAGCCCGTAAACGGGCCGACGATAAGCTGATGACTAAAAGAATGCTTAAAAGGGCTCAAGTGCCGCACCCAAAACTTTTGGGGGTGATGGGGGAACAGGCCGAGGTAAGAGCCTTTAACTGGAACAAACTGAAAGAAGGATTTGCCATTAAGCCGGTACAAGGTTTTGGAGGACAAGGAATTCTTTTGATTCGGAAACCGGCCAAAGAAAAGGGTTATTTCCTGACGGTGGATGGCAAAAAAATCGGGACGGCCGACTTGGTGCTGCACGCTTTGGATATCATTGAAGGAAAATACTCTCATAATAATCTGCCGGATAAGGCGATGATCGAAGAGAGAATAAAAATTCACCCGAAATTTAAGAAATTGGCTGTAGGCGGTGCTCCCGATGTGCGGGTAATTGTCTTTAACCGAGTGCCGGTGATGGCCATGCTTCGTCTGCCAACCGAAGAAAGTAGTGGAAAGGCGAACCTGCATCAAGGAGCTATCGGACTAGGTATAGACATGGCAACCGGGATTACCACTCATGGAGTTTATAAAAATGGACCAGTCAAGTATTTTCCCGATACAAATATCAAGGTGAATGGTATCGCGGTGCCTTACTGGAACAAGATCTTGAAGATGGCGGTCGAGACGGAGATGGTCTCGAATCTGAAATATTTATCGGTAGACATGCTGATCGACGAAGAAAAAGGACCGGTGGTGCTGGAGTTAAATGACCAACCCGGTCTCTCAATCCAGCTCGCTAATATGACTGGGCTAAGACGCAGACTGGAAAGAGTCGAAGGGCTCGAAGTCGAAGAAGCCGAAAAGGGAGTCAAAATAGGTAAGGCTCTTTTTGCCAGTAAATTCGCCAATCGGGTCCGCTTTACTGGGGAGGAAAAACCGGTCATTGGTATCTTTGAAAAAGTGAGCATCAAAAATGGGAAAAAGAAAATGATTGAAGTACGAGCCAAGATAGATACTGGAGCCAAAGGCACCTCTATCGACCAAGGGATGGCTTTGGAACTCGGTCTGTTGACGCCGGAAAATGTTCTCTGGACAAAGAAAGTGAAAAACTCTATGGGAACTGAAGAAAGAACCCAAGTGGCCATTACGATCAAATTAAAAGGTAAGATTATTAAGACCAGAGCTAATTTGACGGACAGAAAAAATCTCCGTCGTCAGCTACTGATAGGCCGGAGAGATCTGAGAGATTTTGTGGTCGACCCGGGACTAATAAAAATTAGAAAATAACGATGAAAATCGCTTACTTACATAGAATTACTTTTGATGAAAGTGAAGCCAGATTTTTGGCCGAGGCCGAAAAAATGGGGATTGAGCTGGTGCCAATAAAATACCGGAAATTGAAACTGATCGGTGACCGAATCTGGTATGGAGAAAAGGATCTAAAAGATTTTGACGGGTGGTATCTTCGATCGGTAGGGTCGGAGCTCGAATGGAGTAAGCTACTGCAACTTTATGCGCGGAAACATAACATTCCAATGGTGGATGAGTACCTCAAAACTGAAGGACCACTAAGAAGATATAAATCGATTATGACCTGGCAACTACTTGAAGCCGGGGTGAACTATCCCAAGTCTGCTTATGTAGAGAGTCTCCTTGACCTTAAAAAAGAGCTTCAAAACTGGCAGTTCCCCGCGATTGTGAAACTGTCCCAAGGTGGACGCCATGGAATGGGCACTTTCTGGATTCGGGAAATGGAAGATATTGAAAAACTAATTCATGTGCTGGAGGGACGACGCGAAAAGGCCAAGCTTGAAGGTGGTCGAGTGGTACCGATGAGAGGTTTTCTGATCCAAGAATATATCCGCAACGACGGAGACTACCGAGTGATGACGGTGGGATACAAATGTATCGGTGGTTTTAAGCGAATGGTCAAAGAAGAAAAATTGATATTGAATAAGAGCCAGGGGAACTCGGTAGCGGTCAAAGATTTACCGGCAGATGTAATCGAGATTGCCGAAAGAGCGGCCAAGTGCCTAGAGGTAGAAGTGGCGGGGACGGATATCATCCGTGACCTAGTAACGGGGAAGCTCTACATCGTCGAGGTGAACGAGGCGCCGCAGTTTAAGGTCTTTGAAAAGAGAACAAAAATTAACGCGGCTCAGGCGATTCTCAGTTATTGTAAAGAGAAATTTTCAAAATGAAAAAGGTTTTAATTTTAACCAGATTTAGAGGGGAGTATGAACCCAAGAGATTGGCTGAAGAGGCCGAAAAAATGGGGTATGTGGTGGACAAGGTAAATTATGAACATGTTCGCATTGGGGTGAGTAAGCTGGGTAAACCAATAGTGGATTTGGGCACCGGCCGGAAATTGGAGGAGTATGACTTGATCGTGCCGAGAGCGGCCACCAAAAGGGGTGGAGCCAGTATGCTGGGAGTGAAGTCGGTGATTTTGGAGTATGTACAACAGATTAAGACTCCCGAGAAAGAAATTAAAGTCATTAATGGCGAAAGTTTTAAACTCTTTCCCTTAATGGGAAAACTGGAACAGGGAATTCTCCTGGCCGAAGCCGGACTACCTGTAATTCCTTTTGTGTCATTTCAAGGGAAGAGAGGTTGGAAAAGATACTTGGAAATTCTAGCCAAAAGAAAAAGCGAGTTTGTGCCGGTGATGGTGAAAGCTCGATTTGGGTCTCACGGCAAAAATGTGAAATTGGCGGAGAGTTTGGAAAAATTAACCAAATTATCGCTGAAATATAGTGAGGGAGATGTACTAATTCAACCGGTACTCAAGGTTCGTCGTTGGTATAGAGTGCTCGTTTTGAATGGAATGGTGCTTGGGATGATGCCCCATAAACAAAAGGATAAATTTCAAGTGCTCTCTCAGCAAGAGGAACTGTCCAAAATAAAACCGAAATTTACAAAGGAGCAGATGGAAGAATTGAAAACGACCGCTCTGGCGGCCATGAGAGTTTTGAAAGCCGACTTTGCCGGACTAGATATCGCTTGGGATGAAGAAGCCAAGCAATGGCGCATTTTTGAAGTGAACCGCACGGCTCAGTTTAAGTGGTTTGAGAGAAGTAAGCTGGGAATCAATGTGGCGGAGAAGATAGTACAGAATTAATTATCGTCCTCGGCGGTCTTTTAGGGGAACATAATCAGTTTGAGTGGTTCTTTTGGCCTCTGCCTCGACGATAAGATTTCTTTCATATTCTGACAGTGGTGGTTCACCACCAATTCCAGCCTTACTGACTCTGGCTAGTGCTCTTTTCGTATCCTCAGCTTTTTGGGC
Organism: Candidatus Collierbacteria bacterium; assembly: GCA_023245265.1. Classification (GTDB taxonomy): domain Bacteria; phylum Patescibacteriota; class Microgenomatia; order UBA1400; family MFAQ01; genus UBA10133. Next base: position 33,180 of record JAHFKQ010000001.1, on the reverse strand, counting down.
TTCCGGGGTCAATGAAACATTAGACTCATCTTGACTTAGGGATAAAGATTTATCTTTCTCTTTAGCTGCTATCTTACTTAGTATTGAGGGAAAATGTTCTCCGTCCATAAAACAAATATATCACGAAAAAAAGAGCATCTTACTAGAGGTGTGTGCTAACCTTATGGTATGAGGCAAAAAAATACGGTTTATAGTCCGGAATTTCATAATCAATTCAAGAAATCCGAGGAACAAATTCGCCTGGCAAAAGAGAAAAAATCGGGAATGAGTCAGAAGGAGAAAAAAGAGGGTCAAAGTGAGTATCGGATAAAAGAAGCGACCAAGAAGCAGAGTGTTTGAACGATACAATTGAGATATGAGAGGATGGGTAATTTTTTCGTTGGCCTTTGTTTTGTATGCGGTGAGTCTCTTTGGTGGTTTGGTGCAAGATGATATCAAAGTAATCTCGGAAGATCCGGACATGGGTAATGCCGGTTCACTGATAAAAACTTGGACGCGGCCTTATTACTACACAGTAGGAAATGATTTCTCGGTTTATCGGCCACTGACCACATTTAGTTTTTATCTGAACGCTCTGATAATCGGCAAAGAAGCATGGGGTTTTCGATTGGGTAATATTTTGATTTATGCTTGGGTTTGTGGGCTGGTTTATCAGGTGCTCCAAAAATGGACGAGTGAGAATAGGGCTTTTTGGGGCACGATTTTATTTACTGTTTTACCAATCCATACCGAGGCTGTTAACAATATTGTGGGTCGGGCAGAGTTGCTAGCGCTTGGATTGGTTCTCTGGGCGATAGGGAAAAGTATGGAGAAAAAGTGGGAGCTAACCGCACTTTTATTATTTCTGGCTATGCTGTCGAAAGAGACGGCGATGGCGGGAGTGCCCTTGGTATGGTATTTAATTTGGTCCAATAGTGAAATTAAAAAAGAAGAAAAGGGAGGGGCTGGTTTCTTTGTGGGGATGGCGCTAATAGGCTTAATTCTTTTACGGTTGGTAGTTCTTGGGGGCTGGGGAATAGGGAACGCCGCGACAATGGTGGAAAACCCACTTAAATTTATGTCGGTCGAAAAAAGAGTGATGAACGCTTTGGCAATACTTCCTTTTGGGGTGGGTAAAATCATCTATCCGAAAAATCTGAGCTATGACTATTCGTATAACCAGATAAAAATGGTTAAGGAATGGTGGAATTGGAAGGTAATTTTGGGATTAGGGATGATGGGTGGATCTATTTTGAGTTTATTAAAAAATGATTGGCGAAAAAATAAGCTGTGGGTAATGGGATTGATACTGTTTTGGGGTCCAATCTTGATGACCGGGAATCTTCTGTTTCCCATTGGCACTATTTTTGGAGAGAGATTGTGGTTTTGGCCGAGTTTAGGGGTGGTGATGTGTCTACTCGGCTGTTTCGAAGTTCGCCAAATTCCGTACTCCCGCGTAACTGTTTCGTCCGCCGACGGCGGATTCCCTTCGGCTCTCATGTACATGGTCCTTGCGGTTTTGGCTAGAACTTCTGCAACAGCATTAGTTATTATTTTGATACTATTTATGGGGCGGACGATGATCAGAAACTTTGACTGGTTGAGTCAGGAGAGATTGTTTATCCACGATGCGACCTATGCTTCGGACAGTGTGATGGCGAAAAATAATGCGGCGGCGATGTACCTCCTTAAACAAGATTTGCCGGCGGCTAAGGTGTTGATGGAGGAGGCAAATGAAATCTATCCTCAATACCCCGAGCTGTTGAATAACTGGGGCATGTATGACCTGATGACCGGCAAGACTGTGGAGGCGAAAAAGAAGTTCGAGGAGTGCCTCCTAGCCAGACCCGGGAATCAGCTGTGCCAGAGAAACTTGGAACTAATGAATAAAAAAGAGCGATAGATAAGGTAAAATAACCCCAATGAAACGAGTAGCGGTGGGAATTTCCGGGGGCGTGGATAGCGCCGTCAGTGCTTTGCTTTTGAAAAAGGCGGGGTATGATGTGACCGGTGTCCATCTTTACTGCTGGCCGCCCAAGAGTGAAGTGGAGAAGGATGGTTTAACCCGTGAAGAGTGGATAAAGAAAAATGGTTGTCGAGCTGACGAAGATCGGGCCAGTGCCTTGAAAACTTGCTTAGAATTGGGGATTCCTTTTAAGGTTTTGGATTTTTCCGAAGAGTATAACAACCGAGTAATTAAATATTTTTACGAGGAATATGAAGCAGGTCGAACACCAAATCCGGATGTTTTGTGTAACTCGGAGATCAAATTTGGGCTTTTCTTGGACTGGGCGATGGAAAATAACTTCGATTACATAGCCACGGGTCATTATGCGAAACTTGAAGACGGCTTGGACCGCACAAATGCCGTGCTCACGCCCGTCGGTAGTGCACCTCGGATGATTCCGCGCGGATTTGTTAGCGCTCCGGCACCGTCTTTTCGACTTTGTATCCCGAAGGATAAACACAAAGATCAGACATATTTTCTGTGGAAGTTGACTCAAAACGAATTATCAAAGGTGATGTTCCCTTTGGGTGACCTGGTAAAAAATGAAGTGCGGCAGATGGCTAAAGAAGCTGGGCTATCCGTGGCGGACAAAAAGGATAGTCAAGGGATTTGTTTTGTCGGCAATGTAGAAGTGAGGGAGTTTCTGGCCAGACGACTGAAAGAGAAACCGGGGAAAGTAATGGATACCGAAGGAAATGAAGTAGGAACCCATGATGGGGTGTGGTTTTATACCGTGGGACAAAGAGGAGGCTGGACACTGGACCCAAAAACTCAGAAACTCAGAAACTCAAAAACTCAAAATGGGGAAACGGAGGTGTTTTATATTATTTCTAAGGATGCCACAAACAATACTTTAGTGGTGGGAGAAGCCGATAAGGCTGTCAAAGACCTGTTTGAGGTGGAAGAGGTTAATTTGATGAGCCCCCAAAAAAGAGACTTGGAGAAGATAAGCGAGCTATTTGTCAGGATTCGCCACGGGGGGGAGCTCATTGGGGCCAGGGTGTCTAAATCCGAACACGGCTACTGGGTAGAACTAACTAAAGCGGTTCGGGGAGTGGCCAGTGGCCAGAGTGCGGTCTTTTACGATGGAAAAGGTGAGTGTTTGGGCGGTGGAGTGATTGCCTAATTTGAGGCCAGAATTTGTATTATGGGACTTTTTGGTGTAGAATACCTGAACCTAAAAATTCTGCACTTTAAGGAGTAAATTATGTCCGAGGTGGTACTGTTTGTGCCTAAGAATGCGTATGGGGGCTACAACTGCTCGGTAGAGCTTCAGAAAACCGATGGCGGAGGCTGTCGAGTATTTTTAAGACCTGCTTCGGCTTCAAACTATGTAAATGAGGATGACCTACAACTCCTCATGGGCTTAGACAAGATAAAAAGATATCCATTTGAGCACAATGGGGTCAGAATTGAAAAAATGTTTGTGCCTGAGTACGAACTCAGATTAAGTAAAAGTCGACGACCATTAAACTTCGATGAAGCAGTAGCTTATATGTCTAAGGTAAATACTTTTGAGCTAGTAAGATAACTAATAAACCCAGGGAAACCTGGGTTTTTTGTGACTAGCGGAGGCTAAGAACCAAACCTAAGAAGATAAGCGAAGCAAAAAGGATAACCATGAGCAGGGAAAGGTAACTGTCTTGCTTTTTCACCAGGGTAAAGGATTGGTCGGCTTTGGTAGCCTTGACTCTCTTGGTGATTTTGGTAACCTTCTTTTTGGTGCGGGCAGCTTTTTTGGGCATATCTAAATATAGCATTTTCGGCCGATTCGTCAAATATTTAACTAACAAAAAGACCTTCAGATGTGGGCTCGGGGTTAGTTATAGACTTTGGGGATGATTGGAGAAGCCCTTCTTGAGCCTGAAAAATGACTAAAAAGGGGGTGAGGTCCGGGTGGGACAAGGTAGGTAAAATTGTGTTAAAATGAGGATACCGATTTGGGTTTTCGGTCAGTTCTTTTTTTGCCACTTTTGGGGCCTTTGAAACAGGCTCTTGCGGAGGCGAAGCACGGCTGTTAAAATACCCAAGCTCGTTAACAAGTGAAGCAGCAAACAGATAATTGAGCTGATTTCAATTATTTGTATATTTTTTATTTTTTTGTCGTTTGAAGAGTGGCGAGAGTGACGTAATCTATTCAATTTTTTTTGAGAATTTGATCCTGGTTCAGGACGAACGCTGGCAGTGTACCTTAAGCATGCAAGTCGAACGGGGGAAGCTTAGCCGCAAGGCTAGGTGGAACTAGTGGCAGACGGGTGAGGAATGGCAGGAATCTACCTTTTTGTGGGGAATAGCTGGCCGAAAGGCCAATTAATACCGCATAAGTCCGCAAGGAGAAAGACCTTAACCGGTCGCAGAAAGATGAGCCTGTTCGCTATCAGCTAGTTGGTAAGGTAATGGCTTACCAAGGCTATGACGGCTAGGGGGCGTGAGAGCGTGGCCCCCCACAATGTTACTTAGACACGGAGCATACATCTACGGATGGCAGCAACTGGGAATTTTGCACAATGGACGAAAGTCTGATGCAGTGACACTGCGTGTGGGATGAAGGCCCTCGGGTCGTAAACCACTGTGATAGGGGAAAAAATTTTGATGGTACCCTATTAGAAAGCGCCTGCTAACTACGTGCCAGAAGCCTCGGTAATACGTAGGGCGCAAGCGTTGTCCGGATTTATTGGGCGTAAAGAGTATCGTAGGCGGTTTGTTAAGTATTGGGTTAAAGCCTGGGGCTCAACTCCAGAGATGCTCGATAAACTAACAGACTAGTGGTTGTTCGGGGTTACTAGAATTCTTGGTGGAGGAGTGAAATCCGTTGATATCAAGAAGAATACCAAAAGCGAAGGCAGGTAACTAGGACATACCAGACGCTGATGAACGAAAGCTAGGGGAGCGAAAGGGATTAGAGACCCCTGTAGTCCTAGCCGTAAACAATGAACACTAGCTATTTCTCGCAAGGGGAGTGGCGTAAGCTAACGCGTTAAGTGTTCCGCCTGGGGAGTACGGCCGCAAGGCTAAAACTCAAAGGAATTGACGGGGAAACGCACAATCAGCGTGCCATGTGGTTTAATTGGATACGAAACCTTGAACCTTACCAAGATTTGACATGTAACTGCAAATCCTAGGAAACTAGGACTTCTTCGAGAGTGTTACACAGCTGCTGCATGGTTGTCGTCAGTTCGTGTCGTGAGGCGTCGGCTTAAGTGCCGTAACGAACGCAACCCCTGTGCTATGTTAAATATCCATAGCAGACTGCCTCGGTTTTTTCCGCGGAGGAAGGAGGGGATGACGTCAAATCAGCATGGCGCTTATATCTTGGGCTACACACATGGCGTAATGGGTGGGACAACGGGATGCCAAGGCGCGAGCCGGAGCTAATCCTTATAAACCCATCCTCAGTTCGGATTGCAGGCTGAAATTCGCCTGCATGAAGGGGAGTTGATAGTAATCGCGGATCAGCATCACCGCGGTGAATACGTTCTCGTTTCTTGTACACACTGCCCGTCAAGTCAACAAAGTTAGTAGTGCCCGAAGTAGGTACCCATAACCGCAAGGGATGGGCCTCCTAAGGTAAGACTAGCGATGGGGGCTAAGTCGTAACAAGGTATCCGTACTGGAAGGTGCGGATGGATCACCTCCTTTCTAGGAGTTAAGGACTTCACGAGTCCGATGATAATATCGCCACACTATTGGTAGATGAGTGTCTAAAACAAATCTACCTGACTCTCGCTACTCTTGAGATGACAAAACTGCTTCACTTGTTTAAAGCCCAGAAAATCCGCTGAAAGGCGGGTTTTTTATGCCTAAGAGGGTTGACAAATGTCCTATAGAGATGGTAGAATAGTTTATCGTAGAAATTTGAAAACTCAATGGAGGTAAGGATGTTAAGAAATGTCGCTTTGGTAGGCTTGGCCATAATTTGTTTAGTGGTGACAGTGGTGACGGGCACGGGAATTTTAATGCAAACAATTAGCCATTTTGGCTTGGCCACGGGGTTATTTGTTATTTCCTATTTTTTGACCCCTTGGGCCTTTGGAAAAGCTTGTACTTCAGAGGGGGAAGTATTTGATTTTGGGGCCTATCTAAAGTATTTTGGGTATTGGAGCATAACGGTTGTGTTTTGTGCTCTGATGCTAGGCCTGGTGGTGATCTTAATAACCCTTTTATGAGTCGACTACCCGCCGAAAGGCGGGTTTTTTGTGGTTTTGGGGGTTGAGTCTCAGTTAAAAGAGACTTAGAATGCGGGGTACGCAATTGGTTCGCAACTTAAAATAATGAGGAGGAATTGATGGATCAAGAAAATTTTGATGCTCTGTTGCCCGCCGCTATGGCAAAGAAAGCGGAAATGATAGGGGTTCGCAAGGCTGAAATGCCGGCGATGAAAATGTTTGTTCTGGCTCTTTTGGCCGGGGCATTTATTTCTCTCGGGGCAATCTTTGCCACTACGGTCGCTTCCGGCGCCATGACTTTTTTGACAGCGACAGGGACAACCGTTTTTACAACGGCGCTTCCTTACGGAATCACCAGATTGTTAATCGGTTTGGTTTTTTCATTAGGGCTGATCTTAGTCGTGGTTGGGGGAGCGGAACTATTTACCGGGAACAACTTGATCGTGATGGCCTGGGCCAGTGGTAAGGTGACAGGTAGGGCACTGCTAAGAAATTGGGGCATTGTCTATCTTGGAAACTTTATCGCCTCGATTGCAACGGCCGCCATTATGTTTGTCACCAGACAATATACCTTTGGGGGGAATACGGTAGGTATTACGGCTTTGAATATCGCGATCGCCAAATGCGGACTCTTATTTTGGCAAGCTTTGGCACTGGGGATTTTGTGTAACGCTCTGGTGTGTCTCGCTGTTTGGCTGAGCTATAGTGCGAGACCGACCGGGGACAAGATCCTGGCTGTGATCTTTCCGATCACCGCTTTTGTGGCGGCCGGATTTGAGCACAGTATCGCCAATATGTACTTTATAACCTACGCCTTGTTTATCAAGGTCTTTGATCCCGGATTTGTCCTGCTGGTAGCCGATAAAGTTCCCCATATCGGCCTGTTGACCTGGAAAGGCTTTTTACTTGCCAATCTGCTGCCGGTGACGATGGGAAATATTATCGGCGGCGCTGTTTTTGTGGCTATCGTTTACTGGTTTGTTTTTCTGCGCAAGCAGGATAGCTAGACTCTTTGCCCCTCGGAAGAGGGGCTTTTTGATGCCTAATATGGGTGGACAATACCCTATAGACATGGTAGAATATCGACAAGAACATTGAAATCGAGGAGGTATTTTATGGATCCTGAACTAAAGGAATTTCTGTTTGGATGGAGACCGTTTAATCGGTATCCTGAATTCAAGCAAAACAATAAAGGTCTTTCCGGCTTCCAGCTGGGCGGCCCCAGAGTGACTCACCAGACTTCACTGGGAGTTTTCGACTACCTCAAGTCGATGATGACCAAACATTTTAATTGGAATCCTAAAAGTGCTGAGTCTTGGCTTCAGGAACAGGCCTCAAATGGCAATCTGGAAGCTGTAGCCTTGGCCGAAAAAGGCATCACTCTCGTCAGCCCTGACGGCAAAATCGAGTACGAATTTACGAAGTTGTCAGACAGAAGCTGGGAAGTGGTCAAAATCAAACCGGACATTCCCATGCCCAAGGGCTAGTATTTTTTTATTTAGTCCCGCCAACCGGCGGGACTTTTTGTGCTCATTTTAGCTTGGCTGTGCTAAAATAGACGAGTAGTTTTTGGGCGCTTAGCTCATATGGTTAGAGCGCGGTCCTGATAAGACCGAGGTGCTTGGTTCGATTCCAAGAGCGCCCACAAAATGTCTCTCCCAAGCAGGGGGAGATTTTTTTCGATATATGGGCTTTTTGAGGCTGGATTGGGAGTTGTAAATGCCTAGAGGTGGCCCTAAAATTGGGGCCATGGCGGTTAAGAAAGAAAAGATACTACTCGTGCCTGTGAAACCCTCTCGTCAGGAGAATGGGTATGAGTGTGGACTGTCCTCAGTCATGACGATCCTAAACAGCCTTGGTCTGAAGCAGAGAAAAGACACCCTCAAAAAGAGGCTAGGCACGAGTAGCAAGGTGGGTACTCACCCGGAAAGAATTAAGGCCTTCCTAAAGGAGATGGACCTAAAATTCCGGGAGACTCACGGAGCCACTCTAGAAGACCTGGAAAGTAGGCTAAAAAGGCAGAGACTCTGCCTGGTGGTCTATCAGGCTTGGGGCAGCCATAGAGACTATGAAAGAATGGAAAGTGGGCACTACTCGGTAGTTTTTGGGTTTGAAAGGGATTACTTGTGGCTAGCTGATCCTTTTGTGAAGGGCGGCAAGACCAGATATGGCAAGGGGGTACGGAAAATCCGAAAGACAGTCTTTGAGAGCAGGTGGAGAGATATGGACCACAAAGGGGAAGTTTACGATCACTGGATGATCGCCGTTTAGCCTTAGTTTTAAGTATCTGCTAAGATAATTTGGTGGCTAAAGAATGGAATTTCTCCCAAAAAATAGTGCCGACATTGATCGGATTGGCGGTTCTCTTGGGACTCGCTGGGGTAGTTCTTAAAGTGTATGGACAGGAGACTCGTGTCGCCGGTATCGAATCTGACGGTCGGCTAGTCTTGGGCGATGGCAGAAAAATAACTCTTGCAAAAGTTAGAGTAAAAACTCCGGGAGAAGAAGGCTATGAAGCGGCGATATTTTTATTGTCTCAAATGCTCTCAAACAAAGAAGTGTGGATAACTAAGAGTGAAAATGGTAATTATGCGGTATGGATTGGCTGCGTTAAAAATGTGTTGGGTTTTGCCGACTGTAGTAAGGGTGTGCAGGTAAATGAAGCGTTACTGAAAGCCGGGATGGCGGTAAAACAGTAGATCTATGAAAATTGTTTTTGACCCGAAACTAAAAATACTGGCGGCAGAACTTAAGAAAGTGCTGGGTAAAAAGGGCGAAGGGGTGCTATATATCGGCAGAGGATTGGCGAATAAAGCTCTGAAGCAAAAAACAGAATATCCGAAGTCTTGGGAGATAGGAAAAGTGGCTGATAGTATTGACTATTTGTCTAAAATCATATTAGATGGGAAGACCTTGGAAAACGGTAAGCATCGGAAAAGTCCGGAGCATATTGTGGCTCAGAAATTTGATTATGATTGTGGTGGGGCGGCCTTCAGCACCTTGATGCTCATGATAAATCGAGAAGGTGTTTTAAAAACCGATGTCTATCGCAGACTAGATGTAAACCCGATAGATGGGACCAAATCCGAAAAGATAAAAGAAGTGCTGGAAGAGGAAAAAATTCCCTATCTGGAAATTTGGGAAGCGAGTCTCACTGATGTTGAAAATGTCTTAAATAATGATGGGGTGGTGCTGATTAGCTATCAATCCGAGGGATCGGAAGAAGAAATAGAAAAACTGGAATGTGGGCACTACTCCATTATCTTTGACATCGACGAGGAGAAGGTGTGGTTGATAGACCCTTCTTATGATGAAGAATATACTCCGGGAGCGGGGATTGGGGTTTTTAGTATGGCCAGAGAAGAGTTTGAAAAACGCTGGATTGATAAAGGGGTGGATGGCGAAATCTACAAAAAATGGCTGATGGGGGTGCGGAGGGTTCAAACTGATAGTTTATAATTTTTTTATGGACCATAGAGATAATGATTGGTTTGAAAAGTTGATACGAGACCAAGATGAGTATGAGAAAGATGTAAATCTAGGCCCGGCTCATTTGGAAAAAACTATTTCAAAGAAACAGCAGGAGAGCTTTTTACCACAAAAAGAAATCGGTGTTAATAACAGACGAAAAGACTCGGGAACGAAAGCTACCGAATCTAGGAAACATAAGTACCAAAGAGATGATATGGAATTGGAGGCAGAGTTTAAGAGAAAGCGGGAGAGGGTTTTTGAACAACAAGAGATGGAAGCAGAGAGTATGCCGGAAGCTATTTTTGAGAAAGAAATTGAGTACCAAAGGGAAGCCGATTATGATCAAAGTGAGGCGGCTTACAATGCACTTGATGGCCTGAGAGAGTTTCGAGATTTAGCTGGGGGAGGCAGCCATTTTACCTTTAAGGAAGATGATAAGCGTTTTGACGATTACCCCGAGCCGACGGCTGAAGAACTTAAGCAAATCGAGGTCCAAGAAAGACAACAGCGAGATGAAGCTCGAAAAAATAGGGATTTTCGAGAAAGTCAGACTTATGGGGGAAAGAGGATTGGAAAGCAGGGTGCGAGGTTGATGAGGTAAAATATACGGATGCAGAAAGGTTTTTGGGGTCTATTATCTAGTCCGATTATCGGTCTGTCGCCCATGGATGGGGTGACGGACGCTTCCATGCGTTTTGTGGCTAAAAAATATGGCCAACCGGATATTATCTACACCGAATTTGTGAGTGCCGAGGGGCTATGGAGGATAAAGAAAAGGGGGGACCTGGAACATAAAATCTGGAATGAGCTGAAGTATTCTGAGAGTGAAAGACCGGTCATCGCCCAGATCTTTGGCAGTGACCCGGAGTCATTTTACGAAGCGGCCAAAATCTGTGTTGAACTAGGATTTGACGGTATTGATATTAACATGGGCTGTCCTTCCCCCGGTCTCGAAAAAAGGGGTGGCGGTGCCGGCCTAATCCGTGACAAATGTAACGCCAGAGAAGTGATCGAGGCAACCAGAAGAGGGGCGGGAGACCTGCCGGTGAGCGTCAAGACGAGAATCGGAAGTGAAGCCCCTGACCCTGAATGGTGGAAACTGCTGGCTGAGATGAAACTGCCGGCGGTCGCGATGCATGGTCGATCGTTTAAGCAACTTTATTCTGGAGAAGCCGATTGGGAGATTTTGCTCCAAGCGGCGGAAGTAATTCGGGCCAGTGGAGCGAAGTTTTTGGGGAATGGGGATGTAAAAGAAGTTAAGGTGGCAACCAAGCAAGAGCTTAAAATAGTGACAAAAAGCGGGAGGGAAATTGATTTGACCGGTAAAATGGACGGAGTCTTGATTGGACGAGAAGCTCTGGGTAATCCCTGGGTCCTAAGAAAGGATAACTATGTGCCAACGGTGGAGGAAAAACTTAGGGTGGCGGTGGAGCAGGCAAAAAAATACCAAGAACTGTTTAACGAAAATTATGATGAACTACACTATCAGTTTTTTCCAATGCGCAAACACCTCGCTTGTTTTGCTCGAGGTTTTGAAGGCTCTGTGGGTTTGAGAAAGAAGCTTATGACGGCGGATAATGCCGAGGAGGTGGAAATAATGGTGGAGGAATTTTTGGAAGAAAACCAGACTTTGATTTAATAAATTTTGTTTTGAGGAGAGGATTGTTTTTGGTGGTTGTTATTTGTTTCCGCTAGTAATACGATTGGTTGAATACTATTAATTTTTTAATATTTTTTAATGCCTAAACCGGAGATAAAAAAACAACCTTTTTATGTGGCAAAAGTCGAGCCGGCCATGCTCCCAGTACAAGAGAAAACACAACTGATTTTGGAAGTGATTAAAAAATCGCAGACTTTGGAAAAAGATAACATGGGGCGTGAGTCGGTGACGATGGGGGTACGGCACAATGATCCGATTGAATTGATTTGTTTATCTGACCTGCATGTAGGTAGTCTGGCGGCCGGACTCGATCCATTAATCGACCTGGTGAAGTACATTTTGGATAACCCTAATGTGGTAGTGGTGGATTTGGGGGACAGTGTCGAAGGCATTAAAGCCGAGTATTTGGATACCAACCGCACGGCCATTGATCTACAGCAACAAATAGATTTGATCAGAGCATTGGTTTATGAACCACTGGCGGCAGAAGGAAGAATCTTGGCGATGGTGTCCGACTATTGGGGTCACCCTGGTTGGGCACAAGATGCCACGACACAGAACCCTTGGATTTCGATGACTAAAGGACTCAACATCCCTCTGATTCAAAATGGCGGAGAACTAAAAATCCGTTTTGCTAATGGCCATACGGTGACTGAAAAAATCTGGCATAACCCACCGGCGGCCAGCGCGATTGATCCGGTTTCCGGACTCCGTGATGAAGCTTTGACTACTAGCGAATCTTCAAGAGCCAATATTTATTCCAGCGGACATATTCATCGGACGGCGGTGGGAGAAGAAGCCTACGCCGGAGGAAAAATGAAAATTATTTATATTTCTTCGGGCACTCTTAAAGGCTCCGGGGGTGAAGGAGCTCGGGATAAATATGGAGTAAAACTAGGTAAAAGATTGTCCGATCCGCTTTTGCAAGGAGTGATTTTACAACCGAGAACCAGAAACAAAGAAGGCCGGAGTTACCCTTTCTCAACACAAGAGCAAGGAGAGATGGCTTTTAAGGCCATTAATCTATTAAATCGAGCGGAGTCCTCGGGCACAACTAAAGAGCTTTTGGAAACGATCCGCAAAAAGGTAGAAGCATCACCGGAAATTTCATATACCTCGGCCAAAAGTCGCCTGGGTGGCATTCACACCGAGTCTAGGCCTTTGGATAAACTGAAAGTAGGAGGGGAAACCATTAGGAATGTGTATTCCAAGATGGAGATGAAAACGCCTTACGACAGACTTTCCTATGATATAAAAACCCAACTGCCAATTGCTTTACAGCTGGTAGCTAACGCCAGAATTGGCAGTAGCTCCGAAGGCTTCAAAGACTTGAGTGGATTTATGACTGAAGTGGCAAAAAATCCGCATTCGGTGGTGGTATTTCTGAGAAACATGATCGATAGACAGGCAGGCGAATCGCCTAAGAGAATTCAAATATTGGATAAATTTGCCGAGTTGATAAAGGGGGCAGAATATCAGACCCTGGCGGTGATGATGGATGAGTCGATGCGACAATCAGCCTGGAAGGGAAAAATGGGTAAAGGGGAAAATGGTTTCCCGGTAGCTCCGGCCTCTTATATTGCAAATGCCACCGGTATTCCGCTAATTCATCATTTATCTTTTATGGAAATAACCATTGGACCTTCGGGAACAACTGCTTCAAAGCCGAGATACTACGGGGCATTTGTGGATAAATTGAACAATAGCGGGTCTTTCTCTAAACCAACCTTTGGTCTGCGCCAAATGTACAACAAATTCACTCACGAAAAGCCGGCGTTTGTGGCTGGAGGGCACATGCCGAGTGCAGGAACAATGACCTTTCACGATAGTACCAACGCTGAAACTTACCACCCCATGTTGGTGGGAACCGGCTGGTGGGCTAAGTATGTAGACACCATGGGCAAAGGCAATGTGATGCAAGGCGCTGAGCCGGGCCAGGCCATTATCTTCATGCCAGGTGCCAGCCAAGCGGATTTTATGGCTTTTCCTACGGTCAACGCCGATGAGACGAAGTACATGCATGAAGCGCTGATGTTACTTAAGGGATTGGAAATCCTAGGTTTGACCGAAAAAGTTTTGGGAAAGAAAAAATAAGACTTTCTGGAGAGGATGTAAGTTAATTTACGGAAATTTCTCTGTGATATATTTAGGTATATGGCAAAATTACTCATCATTGAGGATGATTTGTTACTAAATGAAGCATATCGAAGAAAATTTGAAGAGAAGTATGATGTAAGAATTGCGACAGATGGTGAGATGGGGGTAAAAGAAGCTGATACTTTTGAGCCGGACCTGATTTTGCTAGATATTTATATGCCGGGAAGGTTAAACGGTTTGGATGTTTTGAAAGAATTAAAAAAGAATCAAAAAACGACTAACATCCCAATTCTTGTAATTACTAATTTACCTGATGCTATGGAAAGAGTCCTTCAAATGGGTGCGACTAAATGCTTTATGAAAACTGATGTGGGTCTTTCGAACATAGATGAGGAACTGAAAAAAATGTGTCCCAAAGATAAACTGAGTAGCTGACATGAAAATTGAACACTTGGGGAGGTTATTTTTAATTGGTACGACTAGTTTGGTATTGATGGTGGGATCGGTGATGTTAATGATTTATATCCAACGGTCAGTGGAGCTCAGAAGGATTGCGGAGCTGTCCAAAACTCTGGATGATGTGGTGAAGACTATGGTAGACAAAATAGATAGGGGGGTGGACCTGCTTTATGACCTGAAAGGCCTGATCAGTTTGAGTGAAGATCACCCAAGGGATTGGAACGACCATTTTAAAGCTTTAGTAAGTGATCAAAATCATCAAGACTATTCCCTGGCATATGTGCCAAAAATAGCCCGTAAAGACTTAAAAAAAATGGAGTTAGAAATGAGGTCTTCGGGAATTGATGACTATGAAAATTATCAAGTCTTCCCAAAAACAGACAGTCTTACAATTTATCCAATTAAACACCTTTACTCTATTGATCCACAAATTAATGACTTGCTGGGATTTGATTTGCAAACTTCAGAAAATACCATGGCGGCTTTGCTTTTAGCCGAAAAGACAAACCAACCAGTAATGTCGGAGTTGGGTCGGCTAGAGGAAATCATTCCCCAGAGCAAGAAGACTGGATACGGAGTAATTATGCCGATTTTTAAGATTGAAAATATTGAAGAAATACCAATAGAGAAAAGAGATGAAATGTTGATCGGGTTTATAGATGTTTGGCTGAATGTTGACAGATTGAAAGAAGAGTTTGTCACGAGGCCGGGCATAAGATATTCACTTATTGATGGGGACAAAAAAGTAATGAGTGTCGGATCACTACAAGGGGAAAGACCGATGCATACAGTTTCTAAAGACTTTAATCTGTTAAATCGAAAGATGAAGATTATTTTGGATACGGATAGGCTATATAAACTTTCAGATTATGAAGAAAATTTACCAACAATTACTTTGGTCATGGTTCTCTCTCTAAATATATTATGGTTTTTGAGTATTTATTCGTTTGTCTCGGCAGACAGGAGGGCGGGGAGCTTGGTAGAATTTGCGACACGAGATTTGAAGAAATTTAAGCAAGCAGTGGATGGAGTTTCCGACCAAGTGGTGATAACAAATATAGATGGCACAATTATTTATGTGAATAAGGCCGCCATGAAAATTACCGGTTACACGGAAGCCGAACTTATTGGGAAGAAACCTTCCCTGTGGGGAGGCAATATGCCTAAAGAATATTATCAAAGAATGTGGAGAACAATTAGGGATGAAAAAATGCCATTTGAAGATGAGGTAACAAATAAGAGGAAAAATGGAGAGTCTTACGAAGCAGAAATGCATATCTCACCGATTTTGGACGAGCAAAAAAAATTGCTTTTCTTTGTGGGGATTGAAAGAGATCTAAGTAAAGAAAGGGCGATTGAAAAAATAAAGACCGAGTTTATTTCCTTGGCCAGCCACCAATTGCGGACTCCACTATCGGCGGTGAAGTGGTTTACTGAAATGTTAAAAAATGGTGATGGTGGTCCACTGTCAAAAAAACAAAAAGAATTTGTTGATCGAATTGAAGAATCCAACCAAAGAGAAATCACGATTGTTAACTCGTTATTGAGCCTGAGTAGAATGGAGTCCGGAAAGATTGCGGTCATGCCAAAATCAACTGACTTAAAAACTTTAGTGAAATCGATAATCGGGGACTTTGAGTTAAATCCTGAAGGTCAAGGTAAAGTCTTTATTGATCAAGTAAGTGAAAAACTACCCATCATCAATATTGATGCTGACTTAATCCGTCATGTGTACGCCAACCTCATCTCGAATGCTATCCGCTACACTGGGGAGAAAGGCGAGATAACTGTCAAAGTTTACGCCAAAGATGGAAAGATAATTTCCGAAGTTAGCGATAATGGCATCGGTATCCCGATGGAGGAACAGGAGAGAATGTTTCAAAAATTCTTCCGTGCTAGCAATGCTCTGAAAAAATTTACGGAAGGTTCCGGCTTGGGACTTTATCTCACTAAAGCGATTATTGAGTCCTCCGGGGGAGAAATACGCTTTTCGAGTGTAGAGGGCAAGGGAACAACCTTTGAATTTACTTTGCCAATAAAAACCCCGCCGGTGAAGGCGGGGAAGAAACTTGACTAGAGAGTAAATATGAAAAGCAGTAAGTAGGGGACTGCGCCGTAGAAAGAGACTTCCAAGGTAATCAACCAAACGATGAGGATACCTTTGAAATCCAAGTTAAAGTCGGCAATTTCTTCCTTACTCATTTTGGTCGGGACCTTTTGCCCGTGTCGCATTCGAATAGCGATAATCACTGCAGCCAGAATGACCGAAATCATAAACACAGGACTCTGAAATGTAAAAAAGATCCAGAGGGTACAAATCAAATATCCGACGGAGGATAAATTTATAACCCAAGCTAGAATCTGATACCAAAGAGGCAGGCTGGCAGGATCATTGATCTGAGACTTAATGTGATTGAACGAAGCCAAGCTAAGACCAGTCGACAAAATTTGGATGATCCAAGATCCTAGGCCGAGGAAAAACAAGGTTTTCATTTGTTCTCCTTTGGGGAAAGTTTGTCGGCGTCGTAGAAAGAGTAGGACGAGTCGTCCCAGTCGTTGCTAAAAGAAATATTTTTTACGGCGCTAAGAGGGAAGCGGGTTGTTACGAGGACGGAAACATACTTTGGGCGAGTCCGAAACATGGGATTGCCTTTGAGCAAGTTTCCAATCTGGGTAAAAAAGCCGGGCTTGAGGCCGACCTTACAACGCATGGGGTACTTTTCTTCAAGATCGTATGACCAGGCGGTGAGGTAGCGATGGTCGGCGGAGATTTCGAAGCCTTTAGTCTTGTGACCTTCGCCTTCTTTGAGGTCAATAGTGCCTTGGCCAACTGTTGGGTTTGAATACCAGGCGACGGCAAACGAAATACGAACATTTTTGATAACTGACATAGGGACTCCTTAAGAAATAGGGTGGAAGAACGGAGAAAAGCGGATGTAAAAGACGAACTTTGTAAGTCTGGGGGTATTATAGCTTCAGCCTAGAGTATATGTCAAGAGGTCTGTGCCTAGAGGGTGATAACCCGTTTGGCTAAGAGGCGGGCACAGGTAGCCAGGAAAAAGGCGTCGTCGACCCTGAGGAGGTATTCGGGGAGCTCCTGGATGGGTACGACCTGGATCCGGAAATTGGCCTGTTCGCGATCCTGGGGGTCAATCTCGCGGGCTGAGAGGTGCCCAGCTTCGTCGCCGTCGATAATCGCGGCAAAGATTTGGGGGTAGTTTGGCGTCAGGCCGTTATCGGACTGGATGTGTCCCAGATCGATAAATTCCTGAATTTTGAGTGCTTGTAAACCAAGCTTATCTTTGATGAGCTGTTCGACTTTGTTGGGTAAATCGAGGTTGGTACCTTTGGCATATTGAAAAAGTCCACCAATGGAGTCGTAACAGAGGGCACCAACGGGAAATTTGTCGGTTTGGATGGTGATAAAGTGAGTGATGTTGCCGTGTAAGCGAACGAATAAAGTACCCTTGATACCCGGGAAAGCGCCCATTTTCCAGCAGACATATTCTTTGGTGAAGGTTTTACCTGAGGTGGCGGAGTGAACCTCGAAAATGGGGGTGACCAAAAACTCGCCACGGACGATTTTGAGAAGTTTGAGGACGGTCAGATGACCGACTATATCCGGGCGATGGCTCAGATCGTAGAGAAAGCCTTCGTGATCGTCCGGGAGGGTAAGTACTTCTTGCTGGAGTTCGGGTGAAGTAGCTTGGAACCATTTTTTCTCGATGAGCTTGGCAGCCAAAAGCTGACGGTTAGGAGGGAGTGTGTAGCTAAAAGCTTCGAAGTTAAATGCGGTGGACATAGGTTCATGTTATAGAACAAAAAAAGAATGTCAAGAGACCAAGAAAAACCCACCCCCGAAGGGGTGGGTTGAGAGTTAGAAAACTTTGATGCGCTCGACATCGTGCTGAGGAGCGTCGGCCAGCTCAATGAGCAGGGCTGAATTGGTGACTGAGCGGTTTCGGACAGCGTGGGGCAGATAAGGGGGGATCTTCACTAGTAACAGCCTCCCCTGGGGATTTAAATGCCTCTGATGTCGTTTGCCTGTGGTATCTAACCAGTAAATGATTAGATCCCCAAAACCCAGATACCATTCCGTGCGAGGATGGCGATGATTGCCACCCACAGTGGAAGCCGAAAAATAGATGGCTTGAGTGTCTTTGACCGACTCCAGGAAAGGGAACTCTTTCCAGTTTAGAACCCGGATGTCTTGATCTGGCTTGATATACGAGTACTGGATCGAGGTAAAGTTTGGTTCGTAATCGACACTGAAGCCCATTTTAGCCCTTGACCTGAGAAATGAATTCGGCCACTAAGGGCTGGAAGGCCAGGACTGTCGGGTCGGTAGCTTGGGAAATTTGAGTCTCCAAGACGGTGAGCCACTCATAATAGGAGGCGAGGGCAAATTCGAAGGCTTGGGCCCAGTGTGCCTGATCCTCGGGAGAGGTCCGTTCCCACAAGGCACGAGTTAGCTCGATGGTTTTTTGCGTTTGATCATTATTTGGATAGCCGGACTTCATCTGCATGAGTTGAACAAACAGCTCGAAGTTAGGGGTGCCGGTAGTGTTTTGGACCAACTCGATCAATTTTTTGTTGTTGGCGATTTTCCAGTCCATCAGAAAACGCATGTTGGGAGAAAAGTCGTCGTACATGTTGTAGGGACTATACGGCCGTGCAACAGCAGAATCGGCATAGCCCTTTAGGTGTTGTATCATGCTGGGCACATTCTCCATGACCGGTTGGCCATCTTTCAGAACAGGTTCACCATCCTTGAGTGAGGGCATGGAAATCGATCCTAACGAAGGGGCAAAGAGTCGACTGAGAGAGTTGGAGAAGTTGTAGGTCCCGTCCAGATGATTGAGGTCAAGACCGCCAACAAGGGCGCCATCGACATTGGCCAGGGCGTGCCGGGTGAAATGGCAAGCCGAGTCGCCACCGTTTTCAAGGCGATCAGTGAATTTGGTAAGGCGGTCGCCGATGCGGACAGGACGATCTTCGTAGTAGAAGATCTTGACATTCCACGGTCGACGAATGTATCCGCTAGCCAGAGTGACATCCTTGGTACGATGTGGGTGAGTGGCGATAAAATAGGCGGTAAGTAGCCGGACTGGCTGGCTTACCAGACCCTCTAGCATTCGATAAACTTCGTGGGCCCAGATTTCTCCGTGATCCAGCTCCCAATTGTTGTCGATGTAACGGTGCTGAACACCGGTCAGACCATCGTGGATCATGCCGGCTAGCGCTGCCGCATCGATTTCGTTTCTGTAAGCCCGGGCAATCCAGGGATCGTTACTAATCAGGGACATTATGCCTAGGGCATCAAAAATGTGATGGCCTTTTTCGTGAGCGGGAGTGCCACTTTCAATGAAAGGGGCGAACAGATCGAGAATTTGACGGAAGTCGCGAGTGGTAATGTTACGAGCATCGGTAGGTCGGTTTTGGGCGACTGCCAAAAAGATGGCGTCATTTTCCAGTGGGCGGAGCGTCATTTCGATCCAGTTGATGGCTTCGAGCTGGAATGAACGGTCCTTCAGCTTCTCGCGAAGCTCCTCGGGAGTGTAAAAACTGGGTTTGGCGGCATTCTTTGCAGGACGATCGAGGTACATAAAATGCAGGAAGCCCGCCCATAAGGCGAGCCAAGACGAACGGATTTTTGAAAAAAACATGGGAATACCTCCTTAAGGTATGGGGATTGGGATACACGAAACAACCGGGTAAACGGTTGGAAAGAAGGGGAAAGGGGTAAAAATAGGTTCGATGGCTGCCCAAATAGGCACGCGCTGGGAAATATTTTAAGGTCGAACCTTGTAAGTCAACGAGTATTATAAGTTATAACTTAGACAAAAAGCAAGAGGGAGTTCGTGGCTAGGCGGAGAAGGCACAAAAAACCCACCTCGGTTGAGGTGGGTAAGTGGAGGCTAGGCGAGTGACTTAATAAGGTGAGTTTGACTCGTGGCAATATGGACAGTCGATCCAGTATGAGAGACCATCATCTCCTATTCCAGATGGCTGACCGGCGGACACTTGAACCTGTTGTGGATCAACCGTAAACTGTGTTTTGCATTTACTACATTTGACTGTGGATTTTAGTTTTTGGTTTCTGGTGGACCCGATGATCAGTATTAGAAAGAACAAACAAGCGGCGATGGCAAAAATGTTCTGGACGAAAAGCTCGAGGATGAGATTGATGATCATTTAGTCTCCTTTGTGACTTTGACTAGGGCTTTGGCCACAACCGCAGTTGATGGGGCACAATAGCCGGAAAGAACAAATTCTGAGGTTGGAATCCATTTCAAGGTGGATTCTTTGACGCCGATTTTTACCGTCTGAAGCTCATTTTCAAGAATGACCAAGAAACCTTCGTCGCTATGGGCACCTGAAGTTGAACCACCAAAAAAAGCGGTGTTGTGACCTAGGTAACCTAACGAATAGATTTGGGTGACTTTGACTCCGGTTTCTTCCAGTAACTCTCTCATGGCGGCCTCGTGCCCCTGCTCACCCATATCAACGAAACCATGAGGAATGGCAAAGAAATGGCCTTGGATGAGAGGGCGTGACTCTTCGATGACGCCAACATGGAGAATCCCCTGAATTCTGGTAAACATGGCTATCCAAACACCGGCTGGTTCGAGGTCTGAGGTACCTTCGAAAAAGGCCCATTGATCCCACGACTGATTTAAAAAGCCGTAGACCAGCTGGCCAAAAGCAGAACTCAGGATGAGATGATCCAAGGAAAGCTTATTTAGCTTGCCGAAATGGATGTCGCCGGAGGCGTCGATGATCTCGGCCTCGCCATCGGCAAGGGAGATTTGCCAGCTCCGGTTTAGGTTCGGAGGAACGGCGGTAAAAATTGATGATATTTGTTTTGAGATTAATCCAAAGAAAGGCAGATGACTGTTCAAGATGGCTCCTTTGAGTTTGACCGTGAATTGAGGATAGAATGCTTACTATTTTCAGTCTTCTAAGGGTATTAGGAATTGAAAAATGATAAACAGATCTGATGAGGTGGCCAAGGGGTGAGGGGTAGAGCTGAGCTTGCAGGCACGAATTAACGAGGCATAGGTTGCTCCTTTGGAACGAGATATTGACTTTGAAATGTCGAACTTTTTAAGTCTGGGATAATGATACTATAGGTTCCTTTTCCTGTCAAGAGCCTAGATCTGGAGACTAAAATCGGGATGAACCAGAACCCGGGAGATGCCGGATAAGAAGTAGTTATCCTCGATTTGGTTCAGAATATAGTCTCTGAGCTCGGAAATGGGGACTATTTTAATCTCGACCCCGACTGGCTTGTGGGTAGTACGGAAGTCTTCTTTGACGACGAGATTGGGAAGATGGGAAATATCGATGGTGGCCGCGAACAAGTCGGACTGATTGTTACTCATCCCGTAATCGGGGTGACATCGGCCAAGATCAGTGACTTTTTTGAACTCGATTTTCTCGACTCCAAGGTGGAAACGGATCTCATTTTCGATTTTTTTGGGGAGGTTCACAATCTTGTTTTCAAATATGTGAAGATAAAGACCACCAACACTGTCATAAGCAGAGTGAGCAACGGAGAATTTGTAGGAGTTGGTAATGACAAAATGGGTAATTTCGCCATCTCTTTCCAGAAAAATTAAGACACGCATGCCGGGGTTGCGGCCTGTCTTCCAGCTGCAGTATTCGTAGGTAAAAATTTGGTTGGTGATATTTGATCTGACCTCAAAAACGGGCATAATCATGTAGTGACCGTGGCCTATCTTGACAAGCTTGAGAACATCGAGCTCGCCAATTTCGTCCGGTCTTTCGGAGAGATCGGAAAGAAAAGGGTTGTAATCTTCGGCTAAGTTGGATAGTTCGTCTATTAGCTTTGGATCGGTGGCTTTGAACCAGGAATGTTTTTGAAGTTTAGAAAAAATTGCTTGTCGTTCTTCGGTCATAGTGAGTTTAATATAGCACGAAAAAGGCACCCTTTCGGGTGCCTAAATTAGAGTGAGAGACGGGTTATCGAGCCAGGGTTTTGGCAAGCTCAAAGTTTTGGCCTAAGCGCAGTCCCCAGCGCTCGTTGGCTTCAGGGGTGAGAAAAGTTCGGCCTGTCATAAACTTCACTTGCCCAGCCCAGCCCTTTTGCCATTCTTCAGGGCTCAGATCGGTTTTGCCGGCAAATTCCATAATCAGCCGTTGGGACATGAGGACGAATTTGGGTGCCGGAGCGCCGAGTGAGCAGAGATCGGCGTCGGCTACAAGCAAAGCCAGCGGAGTGGCAATTAGTTCGGCGCTCTGATGCATATAGCCCTGCTCGTCGAAACTGGTAATGGTGCCAAGGATAAGCTCTCTGGCTTGGTTAATCTGATCGGGGGAGAAGGCGTAGCGGACCATGTCTTTGGCCAGTAAGTCGGCGCTTTTAGTTTCGTTTTGAGTCGACCCTTGTCCTTGGATGACATCATGCCAAGCTATAGCCAGGCGGCCGAGGAGGATCTCATCGTAGCTGATGCGCTGATTCAAATTCGCCTTGACGGCGATCTCGAAGAAGCAGTTATGTGCCATTTCTGCGTGTTCATCGTTATGGTAGTAACGGCCAGTGGACTCCGGATTGTTCCAGAGCCTGGTTAACTGAATACCTTCTGCCACAAGCTCATTGATTTGCTTAATGTCCATGGGACTCCTTGAAATGGATTGGTAGGGAATGATTTAGGGTGCGTACGAAAGTAAGATTCGTTTACTATAGGGCAAGATAGTAGAATTGTCAAGTAAGGTAAAATGAGGCTTGTGAAAATTAGGAATAACAACGATTTGGAGGTTTTGGCAAACCCTGATATTGAGGTTGATGCTATGAAGCGCTGGACAAAGGAACTGTTTTTGGGTGAAGGAACCGAGAAGTTTATGATTCCCGATGAACTGCTGGAGTTTGGACTGAACTTAATGCAAGAACATTTTATGGCGGCTCAGAGTCGGGATGTGAGGCACATGATATTGAGAAAGGTGCTTCACACCAGAGAGGTGGTTGTGGCAGGGCTGGAGATTATGGCACAACAGACGGATGTAGATTGAAACCTTGGATGGGTGGAGCGGTCACCTTTGCTCATGATTTTGGACGGTTTCCACAGGCGATGCTTGGGAGTTTTTCGGATATCAAAACCGGTTTTGACCATGCTAAGGAAGGTGCCAAAATATTACAGTCCCATCCTTGGCCAAAAATGGCACAGTTGGGGATAGACGGCAAGGTCTTAGCTGAGGCGGTAAAAAACCATAGCCGATTGGATTATTTTGCCGGAGAACTATATGGAAGATTTATCCGAGACGCCGACAAACTGGGATTGCTTTCGTATTTTCACTACCATATTCAGGAGTTTAAACTGCCGGAAGGTAAAGTAACCCCAGGCGCCTTAAGGGCATTCTTGGAAGGACGACTGGTGCCCAAAAAAGAGATGAAAACTCAGATAGATGTTTTTTTGTGCTGGTATTCGTGGCAGTTTGACTTGAATTTTTTCGCGACAAAAAAGTTGATGGAGTCGAATGGGGCCGAAGACTTTATCCTGGATCAAATTAAGAAAAGAGATGAGGAGGTGTGGCGACAAGTGGCAGGCCAAAATCTTCGTGGCCCGGATAAATTAGTGAGTTAGTAGAAAATGGCTTGATCTTGGCGAAGGATTTTTTCAGGTCGCTGGCGGAGGAGTACTGATGGTCAGTACTACCGACACCGTTGACGAAGAGAGTATCGCCGCTGAAAAGAGAACGAGCAGAGTAGAGGCAAACCGAACCAGGGGTGTGGCCGGGAGTATGTAGAACTTTGAGAGATGAATTACCAAAAGTGATAATTTCCTGGTCTTTTAGAAAATGGTCAATGGGAGGGAGCTTGGGAATAGCGATATGTGAGAAATGCTTGGCCGAGAGATGAGCCTTCTCATAAAGAAATAAGTCTTTTTGGTGGAGATAAATGGGAAGGGAAAAATTGAGTTTGAGCTCTAGGGCGGCGAGACAGTGATCGTAATGCCCATGTGTGAGAATAATGGCTTGAGGAACCAGATTATTTTCTAAAATAGTGGTGCTGAGAAAGTCGCCTTCGTCGCCCGGATCGATAACGAGGGTTTGCCGTGTTTCTTCATCAATGGCCAGATAGCAGTGAGTCGCCAAATCTCCGACCGTCAGACAAATAATTTCCATTAGTTATTTTACAACGAGCGTTATTTGTAAGAATATTGACAAAACCATGGCTATGAGTATCATTAATTTATTATCATCATTATTAAAAATGTCAAAAAATACTCCGGGGACATTCATGATCCTTTTGATTTTGGCGATTGGATTTTGGATGATTTGGATGGGCAATAATAAAGCAGTGGTGTTGCCGAGCGTGGAAGAGGCAGTGGTACCTACCACCGTGGTTTCGCCCACACCAACCTTGGTTTCTAAGGCGATAGTTTTGGAACAAACAGGGTTATCGGGGCAGAGTGGAATGGCGGAATTTGTGGCGGTTGGGGATAAAACAAAAGTGACTATAAGTATGATTGGGACCAAGTATCCGTCGCCACAACCGTCGCATGTTCATGTCGGTAAGTGTCCAAATACCGGAGTGGTGAAGTATCCACTAAATAAAGTGATCAACGGAAAAGCAGAGACGGTTATCTCGGTGAGTATGGCAGATTTATTTGCCGATTTGCCTTTGGCAGTAAATGTTCATGAATCAGACGAAAGAGTGGCGGTGAGTACGGCCTGTGGTGATTTGAGGTAAAGAATTGAGATAGGAGGGGTTAAAATGAAGGCATGAGATATAAATATTTTTTGTTCGACTGGGATGGAAGCTTGGCTGATACCCTGCCAATTTGGTTTGCCGGTTTTAAAAAAGTCTTTGCTAAACATGGTATCGAAGTGGAGTATGAAAAAATTGGCAATGAAGTAATTGGTGATTGGGACGGACCGGCCCGGCTGGGGATTACCAATAGTGAAGCTTTTTTTGCCGAAGTGGAGGCGGAAGTGATCGAAAAACTTAATTCGGTAACACTCAACCCTGGAGCAATGGAACTTTTGAAAAAAATAAAAATGGAGGGCGGGAAAATCGGTATTATCACCGCTTCTCGGAAACGGTGGGTCAAAACCGCTCTCCGAAATAACGGACTAAGAGATTTAGTGGATGTATTTCTCGGCAAAGAAGATGTGGAGTTCGTCAAGCCTGACCCGGAGGCGGTTTATAAAGCTTTGAAACTCATGCAAGGGAAACCGGAAGAAACGGTAATGGTGGGCGACAATGGTAAAGATATTATGGCCGGCAGAAGAGTGGGAGTAAGGACAGGACTATATTTCCCGGACCGATATCAAGAATATTACGGGAAAGAGGGACAAGTAAACTTTGGACCGGCATTTGTCTTTAAAGACTTTGGAGAAATGGAGAAGTTTTTGGATTAAAAAACCCTCCTTTTTGGGGAGGGTTGGTGTAATAAGAAAGAGAGGTTTAGATGATTTGGTCTGAGCTGTTGACCAAAAGCATACCTTTTTGGACCATGTCAAACAAAGAACGCTCGGCATCGGCTTGATACTCTGCCCCGTGAGGAAGTAGGCTGACACAGTCGGTGACATAGCGCATGCGGTGGATGGCTTCCGGATTGAACTCTTCACACCAAGCGATGTATTGCTCGAGGGAACGACGGACACAGTGATTGGCTTCTTGACCGAGCCAGTAGCTGCGGTTATAGCCGGAGATATCTCTCATAAGATCGGTATTCAACTTGGTACCAGGATCTTTTGGATCTTCGACCTCAGCTCCGAACAAACCATAATGCTCGGTTCGAAGATTTTGGCCTTTGTGAACCTGAAGGTGAACCGCTCGGCGAAGTAAACTGTGTCGAGCAATCGCTTCGGCGACAACCGGCACAATTTCGCTGCCCGGGGTGCCTGCTACACAGTGAACCGGCCAGATGGTGATGCTCTGGAGTGACCGAACATAGTCCTCTGACCATTGCTTGTCAAAACGGGGCATCCAGATTTTGTTTTGAATGTCTTGATAGGTGATGTTGGTGTATTCAGGTGGAAGTGCACCATCAGCGTTCACCCACCAAGAGGCGAGAAAAATATGTTTGAGGCCGTGCTTATCCATGGAAGACAGAATGGTGGTAAGCCGGTCGTGGTGGGTATCAATAAACCGGGCGGCTCGAAGGGCCGCCACATCGGCTCCGGGGACAGAAAGAAGGCCATTTTTATTCACAAAATCCCTTTGGTTATCGATATTGACCAGGATAACTCTAAAAATATCTTGTGACGAAGGAGCAATAGAAGTGAGGGACATATGTTCTCCTGAAGAGTGGAATTTGATTTAAGGAGCGTCTAGCTAAAGTGATTTTAAACGCCAAAAAAGGTGTTGTCAATACACTAACTAGGCAAAAGATTCAAACTTGGTTTTGATCAGGTCTAAATTTCCGGCCGCTTCAAGAACTTTGTGAAGTGATTCGGTGCGAGAAACCAAGGGTCCGGATGAATAAAAGTAGAAAAACCCCGTGACTTGATTGGTCCTGATAAAACCGTAGCGTTTCTTCTTTTCGGGCTGAGAGGCACACCAAGAGTTAAAAATACCGATGGCTTGGTCCAAGAATCGCTCTGAGGTAAAACAAAAGGTGAGGGTCATTTTATACAAAGACTTGGGGGACATAAAACCTCCATTTTAAGGAACTGCTGGGGGTATTTTATCTCATATAAGAGGGATTTTGATAAATATAGAGGAAAATGATAAAGTGAAGTTATGATGAAAGACTTTGCCAAACTGGCCTGGATCGTGTTCGGAGTAGGTTTTTTCGCAGCCGTCATTTTCTTCTTCCCATGGAAAAGCATCACTTGGGGCCGTATTGTGATGGAGCCGGTGAGGACGCTGACGGTGACCGGCACGGCCGAGTCAAAGGAGAAGAATCAGATTGCTAAATTCTCGGCCGGAGTGAACGCGACCAATGACAATCGAGAGACGGCGATTAAAGAGGTAAACTCGAAAATCGCGGCTATTACTCAAGCGGCAAAGGACTTTGGCATTGACCCCAGCGACATTATTACTCAATCGATGAGTGTGAACCAGTACTCAGAAACTTACTATGATAATGGGGTTTCCAAGCAACGACCAGGGCAATGGAATGTGGGGAACACGATAGAAGTGACCCTCCGAGATGTGAACCGAGCCGGAGCTTTGGCTGACATACTCAGTAAAAATGGAGCGACAAATATCTATGGACCCAACTTTCAGCTGGATACCAGCAAGAAAGCGGCGGATAAGCTGACCGAAGAGGCTCTAAAAGACGCCCGAACCAAGGCTGAAGTGATGGCTAAGGCTACCGGAGCCACTTTAGGGAAGGCTATTTCGGTGACGGAAGGATATCAATCTTCAGGGCTATATTATCCGATGGCCAAAATGGATGGTATTGGCGGGGGGGGAGGAATGCCGGCAGAGTCCGGAACAACCACAATCAGCAAGTCGATGACGGTGGTCTGGGAACTACAGTAGGCGGCTGAGCCTGAGGTAGGCAAGAATTCAACTTGTGTATTGATACGGTATTTGGTATACTTTCAGTTGTCCTTAGCAGACAATATGAAGATAAACCGAACAGTGAGCACAAAAGCCCCCTAGGTTTTTTGCCGCTTTGGTCGTATTCAGTCCGCTAAAGGCGGACTTTTTTCTTATCGGGCCGTTAGCTCATCTGGTAGAGCGCTACATTTGCAATGTAGAGGTGGCCGGTTCGAGTCCGGCACGGTCCACAGGACCGAGATCTGGTGATTGACTCTGAGGCTAGAGCGCCTTAGAATCAACCACGAGCTCTTGGAGCTCAGGATTGTTCCTTGAAAAGTGAATAGATTATGCAAGTAGATCGCACGAATTCAAATTCAAATTTGAAGCAAAATAGTATTGATTTATTCTACTCAAGCAATCAGTGGATGCCTTGGCAGTAAAAACCGAAGAAGGACGTTTCAAGTCTGCGAAAGTTGTCGGGGAGGTGACAAGAACTTATGATCCGGCAGTGTCCGAATGGGGAAACCTGACCAGATTTATCTGGTCGTTACGCAACGCAAGTTGTGTTTCGGGAACTTGGGGAACTGAAATATCTAAGTACCCAAAGGAAAAGAAATCGAATGAGAGCCCCTTAGTAAGCGACGAGCGAACAGGGGTGAGTCTAAACCGTGAATTTATTTACGGGGTTGCAGGGCCAGACATAACTTAGTTTTTCTGATAGAAGAACAATTTGGAATAGTTGACCATAGGGGGTGAGAGTCCCGTATTCGAAATTGGAAAAACTAAAGTCTGGTACCTAAGTAAATCTGGAGACGGCAAACTCTAGATCGAATCCGGGCTGACCACAGTCCAAGACTAATTATTTTTACTGACCGATAGTGAACTAGTACCGCGAGGGAAAGGTGAAAAGAAGGGTGAGTAGCCCTATTAAAAGATCCTGAAACTGATTGCTAACAAACAGTCGGAGTCCGAATTTATTCGGATGACGGCGTGCCTATTGAAGAATGAGCCGGCGAGTTACTCAACACAGCAAGGTTAACCGATATGTTCCGGGAAGCCGAAGGGAAACCAAGTCTTAACAGGGCGTGTAGTTGTGTTGTGTAGACCCGAAACCAGGTGAGCTAACCATGAGCAGGTTGAAGGTCGACGAAAGTCGACTGGAGGACCGCACCGTTGAATGTCGCAAAATTCTCGGATGACTTGTGGTTAGAGGTAATATGCCTAACGAACCTGGAGATAGCTGGTTCTCCTCGAAACATGTTTTGGCATGGCCTCGCATTTACGGTATGGGGGGTAGAGTTACTGAATGAACTTCACGAGTAAAATCGTGTCTTTCAACCAAACTCCAAATACCCATATCAATTGTGCGGGAGTCAGTACCCGGGGGCTAAGCTCCGGGGGCGAAAGGGAAACATCCCAGACCCACAAATAAGGTCTCTAAATATACATTAAGTGGTAAAAGACGTGTCATTTCTCAGACACCTAGGAGGTCGGCTCAGAAGCAGCCATCCTTGAAAGAAAGCGTAACAGCTCACTAGCCGAGAGATACACGACTGAAGATGTAACGAGGCTAAATGTATTACCGAATTTTGGGAACACGGTCGCAAGACCGGGTTGGTAGAGGAGCGTTCTTGTAGCTTTGAAGGCGTACCGGAAGGTATTCTGGAGCAGCAAGAAGTGAGAATGCCGGCATGAGTAGCGTAATAAAGTGAGAATCTTTATATCCGAATGAGCAAGGTTTTCTACGCAACGTTCGTCGACGTAGAGTAAGGCGACCCTTAGGTAAGGCCTTTATGGCGTAGCCGATGGATTACTGGTTGATATTCCAGTCCTTGTCTGTAATCGTTATTAATTGGGGCGGGACGAAGTTGGATAGTCCAAGCGGTGTGTTGAAGATACATACGCTTAAATAGCAAGTCAGTCACTGTTGGCAAATCCGCAGTGGCGTTTATACGAGTTATGAATACGAGTCTGCCGTAAGGTGGGCAAGATGGATGATTTCAGTTTCCGAGAAAAGCGTCGCAATGAGAGTGCAGATAATCCGTACCACAAACCGACACAGGTGCTCTGGTCGAGTAGACCAAGGATAGCGAGAGAACTCTTCTTAAGGAACTCGGCAAATTAGCTAGGCGTAAGTTCTACGAGATGCCTTGCCCAGGTTAAGATCTGGGCTACAACAAAAGAGTATAAAGCGGCTGTTTAACAAAAACACAGGTCTGTGCAAAAGAGAAATCTTAAGTATACAGGCTGAAACCTGCCCAGTGCCGGAAGGTTAAATGCGTGGGTGACCAGAATCGCAAGATTTTGTGAGCCTGCAATTGAAGCCCCGGTGAACGGCAGCAGTAACTATAACTGTTCTATGGTAGCGAAATTCCTTGTCGGGTAAGTTCCGACCTGCACGAAAGGTGAAACGACTTTATAACTGTCTTGAGAAGAGACTCGGCGAATTTGAATTGGCTGTGAAGATGCGGCCTACTGGCAGCAGGACAAAAAGACCCCGTGGAGCTTTACTACAACTTGGCACTGAAATGTGTGCTGTAACTGTTTAGCATAGGAGGGAGTGTTAGCAATTTATTGTTGATACGACAATGAAATACCTCTCTTTGCGACGCATGTTTCTAACCTAATCCAAATGCAAACTTTGGAGGGAACACTGTCTGGTGGGTAGTTTAACTGGGGAGGTTGCTTGCTAAAGAGTAACGCAAGCGCACAAAGGTACCCTTTCTCCGGATGGAAATCGGAGTGTAAGCGCATAGGTATATGGGTGCTTAACTGTGAGACATACAAGTCGATCAGATACGAAAGTAGGTCTAAGTGATCCTCGTGTACTTCGTGGGAGGTACCGGGCTTAACGGATAAAAGCTACCCCGGGGATAACAGAGTAGTCGCACCTGAGCGTCCACAGCGACGGTGCGGTTCGCTACCTCGATAGACAATGACCCAAACATGTCGAGGAAATAAATTTGGCTTATAACGAAGAAGGCCTTGAAATGAACACTTAAGGTTAACATCGTGGGAAGTCGTTCGAAAGAATTGACCCCGTAGAGACTGATCCATAGTCATTAGTTTGATTATGGTGAGATACCCTATTTTAAATAGGATATAACACGCCAATAAGTAGCAGAAACGAGTGAATATAAAAAGTTTCTAATACGAAAGATATAGTCCAAACCACTAGTAATAGTTGGAGAGCACAATACATAGAATTTTCTATATATTTTGGTCGGCTCAGCGCATCCTGGGGCTGAAGAAGGTCCCAAGGGTTGGTCTGTTCGCCCATTAAAGCGCTACGTGAGCTGGGTTCAAACCGTCGTAAGACAGGTTGGTCTCTATCCGCTGTCAGCGTGGGATTTTTGAGGGAGTTTGTCTCCAGTACGAGAGGACCGAGATGAGCCATTCCCTGGTGTGCCAGTTGTTGCCGTCAGGCGCATTGCTGGGTAGCCACAATGGTATTGGATAATCGCTGAATGCATCTAAGCGAGAAGCCATTCCCAAGATGAGAAATCCATGTCCCGTGAGGGACGAAAGAACCGTTGTAGACTACAACGTTGATAGGCAGAGGCTGTAAGCAATGTAAATTGTTTAGGTTATCTGTACTAATGTTCGAAGAGTAAATCAATATTACTCGTGCTATCTTTTTGCAAATCTATTCACTATTCAGGGAGTAATATCCTAAGTAGTTTAAAATTTACTTATTACCTGACAGGAAAGGGATTGTCGCATCGACCCTTTTCCTGTCCGGTGATTTGTGCGACTTGGAACCACCTCTTCCCATTTCGAACAGAGAAGTGAAACAGGTCAGCGTCGATGATAGTGATTGGGCAACTGATTGCGAAAGTAGATCATCGCCGGGCAAACAAAAAAACCAACCGAAAGGCTGGTTTTTTTGTGATTAAAAATTAAGGATTTCTAGTTTCTATTTGCGCATTCCCTTCATAAAAACCGAACGCTCGATCACCCAGCGTGATCGCCGTTCTTGCTTGCCGTCAAAAATTTTGTGAGTACACAAAAACCGGCTTTTTGACATTGCGCAATATTTTTATTACGGGAATGCGCAACGAAACCAATAGAACTGATGTAGATTTTTTGTATCAAAAAACCCCGCCGAGTGGCGGGGAGGGTAATACCTAAAGAACAATGAATATGGTAACGCAAAATAATATGACGCAGATATATAAGACAATGTAGAACCAATATCTCTGAGTGGTAAAGTGCAACTCAGACGGTTTTAAAGTGTAAAGGTTGGCTTCGTTATCTGATAAAAAGTACTGGTAACCCGATTGAAGTACAAAATCGGCGGTGAAAATTTGTTTGGTGTCACCCGGCAACATTGGTAAAGGCTGCCCGGTGGTGACGAATAGTCCATCTTGATCATAAACGGTGAAATTGCCGAGGTCACTTTTAAAGTAAAGGTGGGTTTGACCATCACCTTGTAAAACCGAGCTTTGATCTGCATACCACTGGTAAGTGGTATGAGGACTCACGGTCACGATGTATGTTCTCGTCGTTTTGGCTCCAAAAAAACTGCCAATACCCACGATAATAAGTATCACCAACCACAGGAATACACGGGTAGAATTGTCCATCTTGTCTAAGTCTCCTTTTTGTCCGACTATCCGGGTATGACACTGTCTAACCAAACAAGAATAATCAAAGAAATAAGTAGTAGGATGGCGCAAAAGGCCACAGCCAGAAAGTAGTTGATGAATTTATACCAGAAAGTAGCCGAAATGGTGAACGAGGACTCTTCTAAACTGAAAATGGTCACTTGAGCCGAGGTGGCCCAAGTTCCGGTCATAGGGAAGTCGCGAATCCAGTATAGGCCATTTGTTTCTCCGATAACCGGGGTTTCATAAACAGCTTGTTTGACAATTTCACCCTGTCTGAGTTCGAAATAGGCGGGACTTTTGAGTGAAAATGTGGTTTCGAGTGAACGGGTGAGCAGCTGGTCAGAGGCCCAGGTATAGGTTTGGTTGGGTCCAACCGTCACCTGTTTGGGTTGATTGTCCAGGTAGGCAATTCGGAAGGGAAAGTAGAGGCTGAAGATAACCAAACAGAAAGCCAAAATAGTCAACAAGATTTCTTTCATTTGTCAAAACTCCTTTGGGGCAGAATAAGAGCGCTAAGATCTCGGATATTGTAACACTCGGGGTGGGAGGGGCACGGTGTAAGATAAACTATGGCACAAAAAAGAGCCGATATCAGGCTGTTTTTGGTTTGGTTGATGATGGGGGTGGGGCTAGGAATATTGCTGGGCTTTTGGCAGGGTTTGAGGTTTGAAAAAATAAGATATAGCCGGATGGTGGACGGAGATACTTTTTGGGTGACGAGTCTGAGAGACGGAAGTGAGTGGCGGGTTCGGCTCTGGGGAGTAGATGCGCCTGATCTGAAAGAATGCTACTTTGAAGAAGCCACCAGAGTCCTTGAAAAAGAGCTGATGACTAAGTCCGTCACTTACGAGCGAATGGGGTACGACGGTTATGGCCGGATCTTAGCCAAAGTGTTAGTGGATGGGGAAAATGTGGAGGATAAACTGGTCGCGACCGGGGCAGCCACGGTCTACACGGCTTTTGAGGTCCACGATAAACTGAAACCGAGCCCAGAGTATATTCAAAGACTGAAAGGGCTGGAAACTAGGGCTAAAGAGGCAAAATTGGGGAGATGGTCCGAGAAGTGCCTAGGGTCTAAATGAACCTAAATAGGTTTAGGTTGTGGTAAAATAGGCAAGTCTAAAAGACAAGAAAGGAATTTATGATAAATGAGCAATTCTCAAAAATCAGATAATATTATTAAAAAAACAGGAGGTTTGTCCATCATGGACAAGCTGATGGAAGCCGCATCAGGCTTCCCAGGAGCCTTGAAACGAGGCCAGAAAGTA
>JAHFKQ010000026.1 GCA_023245265.1 Candidatus Collierbacteria bacterium | reverse complement strand
TTGGCTACCGTGGCCTACTCGACGGCCCAGATCGGAGGTCGAAACGCCAGAAGAAAGCAAGATTTGATTGCGATTCAAAATGCTTTGGAGCAGTATTATTCGGTGAATAGTTTTTTGTATCCGGCGGCGACCTGTAAAGATGCTTCGAGTTATATGAAAAGTGCTTGGCCGGTAGATCCGAACACGGGTGTTGATTACGCCGGAGTGATGGCTTGCACCACCACCAGTTACTGTATCTGCGCTACTATGGAAGGCAGTAAAGGTGGAAACGCCAACGCTACCAGCTGTCTATCCGGTACTTGGACGGCTAATAGTACCTATTACTGCGTCGCCAATCTCCAATGAAAAAAAACGGGTTTACCTTTATCGAACTCTTGGTGGTGATTACTATTATCGGAGTAATTTTTGCGGCCGGGATTGTGTCTTTTGCGGCCATTACCACCCGTTCTCGTGATGTGAGGCGCAAGGCCGACCTGGAGTCGATGAGACAATCTCTGGAAATCTGCCGGTCTCTAACTGGAGCTTATCCTGATTTGATCTATGTCTATCAAGCGGATGTCAGTACTTCGAGCTTAAGTTGCGGAGCGTCGGGGCCCACTTTGATAACCAAAACGCCATTGGATCCAAAACCTTGCCCGGTCTCGGCCAATGGATCCTATACCTATACTAAGGCTAGTGCGACGACCTACACTCTATCGGCTCCTTGTATGGAAGTAGATACGAGTTATCAGGTGACAAATCCGTGAAACAACGAGCTACCGCACCGAAAGGTTTCACCTTGATCGAGTTAATGCTGGTTATTTTGATTATTGCCATTCTTTCCGGAGGTTCTATTTCGGCTTATCTAACTTTTAATAAATCGCAGTCGACCGGTAATGATGCCCGCAACTTTGCGGCCGAGGTTTACCGGGTGAGAACTTTGGCGGCCAGTCTGCAGTATCCGACCGGCTGCAGTTCGTTAAAAGGTTACAACTTACAAAGCACCAGTATAAATAATGAACTTACCGGCCTGACCTTGACGGTCGACTGCGACCCGGCGGATGTAACCAATGCAACCACCGAAATTTTAAAAAGCTCAGTTTTTGCTCAAGCCTTTAATTTAACTTTTTTACCCGGGTCTGGTTACCTCAGAAGTGGTGCCGATACGATCGTGACCATCACCAATAAGTCGGATGCTCAAGTTTCCAAAACGGTGACGGTGGGAGCGTATGGAGTAGTGACCGGAAATTAAAATGAATATCAAAACTCACCGCCCAATTTTCGCCGGCCAGATGTTAATCGAAATTGTGATTGCGATCGGGATTATTGGTTTAGTGTTGGTGGGAGTGGCCGACCTGATGACTCGTTCGGTCCGAGTCGTTACTTTTCAAAAACAGAAAGAGATAGGGTTGGAAATAATCAAAAAAATGCTCATCGATTATAAATCGGCCCGAGATGCCGACCCGGAAGGCTTTTATGCTTCGATCAAAAACGCCGTAATTGATCCTTGTGTGGCCACCAATCCGGATTACCGTTGTATTTTAACGGTGGATAAAAGCGTAGACGAGGTGGCGATGTCCATTAAAGCCGAGTGGCAAGATGGAGGTAGAACTTACAGCGTGACATTGGCACAGTCTTTAGTCAGAAACTTAAAATGAAAGCATATACCCTAATTGAAATGATTGTCTCGGTTTTACTCTTGGCGATGGTCCTTTTGGCAGGGACCTCCCTTTTTTATCAAAATTTAAAAGCGGCCGGACTATCCGATGTCGATGCCAATTTGGGAAATGCTTTGCAAACGATGTTGCGATCCATAGAAAAAGATATTCGTTATAGTACCGTGACGGCCGTGGGTTCTGGCACCAGAACGGAGTGTTTGGCGGCCGGCACGGCCGGATATGGAGGTAGTAGCTTGACGGTCAATGATGTCGAAGGCAAACAAACGGTTTACTCGTTGGCAAATAATAAGGTTGCTTCAACGGCGGCGGAGACGGGAGTGGTAGTTTACCTCAATGTCGGCCAAATAAAAGTGACGGCTCTGGAATTTACCTGGTTTTGTCAAGGAAACATCAGTGATAAGATTAAAATAGCGATTGACGGCAGTAACACTGTTTTAAACACGGGCATCGAAGTAAAACAAAGTGTTTCGGCCGATATTAATTTATTAAATAGTGGATTGAATTAGCATGAGAGAGATTAAACATTCGGGTCAGGTGGCTCTAATCATGGTTTTGATAATGACAGTCGTGAGTGCCATTGCCGTCTCTTTGGCCGGTCGGTCGACGGTGGAGACCAGAATCCAGCAAATGAATGTGGAGAATACCGAGGCTTTGCTGACCGCCCAATCGGGATTAGAAGCCTCGATTGCTCAGAATACGGCTGTTAGCGGCAGTTTGGGTGATGGTAGAGGTTATCAAGTGACCTTAAGTGATGTGGGCAATACCGGCATTAGTTCTGAGCTCATTAATGCCGGCCAAGGGTTTGAAATTAATTTGGAGGGGGCCACCGGTATTACTGGGGTCAAGATCTATTGGAAAGCCGCCACTCCGGCGGGTGATCCGGCCATCTTCGTCTCTGATGTCAGAGATACTCAGAGTGTTGATTATGCTTACGATTCGACCGGGAATAATGGATTTACAAAAGTGGTAAATGGCGGATCCTTTGGAGGTGTTAATTATACTTATACGATCCCCTCTCCGATCAATATCTCTTTGGCCAGTTCAAAGAAATTAAAAATTACGGTTTTGGGTTCGGCGGCTTTCTTGGGTATCGAACCGATTGGTGGAGAATTTCCTCCCCAATTTACCAACTTTCGATCGGTGGCGGATGTCGCCGGAACAGATCAAAATGTGGTTAAGTATGGGATTCAATATGTGGAGTCAAAGACTGATCAGCTACCATCGGTTTTTGATTATGTACTTTTTTCCGGAGGTTCTATTATGCAGTAAGCCATTCGCTTCGTTCCCTTGATGACAATGTTGTAATATTAATATATGCCTGCCTATTTTGGATTGGATATTGGATCTACGAGCGTAAAATTGATACATACTGATGGTAAGAGAGTAAAGTTTGTGGCCATTGGCCGAAACCAGTTTGGTAAAAGTATTTCGGCGATGAGTAATGCCGAGAAAATAGCATTAACCGATAGTTTGAAAGTCTTAATAAATGAAGCCGGCTTAAGAGAGAAAAAGGTGGTGGCCTCTATCCCCGAGTCTTCCGTTTTTTCCCGGGTACTCAAGTTCCCGGTCATGTCCAGCCCTGAGCTGGCGACAGCAATTAGGTGGGAGCTGGATCAGTCGGTGCCCTTTCCTCCCAATGAAGTCGAAACATCTTGGGTGGTCTTGGAAAAACCGGACCGATTTGAAGGAAACGAAAAGATCTCGGTCTATGTAGTGGCGGTGCCTTCTCGAATTTCCGAGTCTTATGTCCAGATTCTGGATTTAATCGGTTTGGAGCCGGTACGCCTGGAAAATGAAATTCCTGCCCTGAGTCGAGTTTTCGCCGAAGGTTTAAGCGATACGAATCCGGCTTTGATAGTAGACTTGGGTGCGGCGGGAACGAACCTGGTAATCACCGGAAAAACAAAACTTTTTGGCAATTTTTATATTCCGGTCGGCGGTTCGGCAATGACCAAGATGATTGCCGATGCTTTTGGCTTGGCTTTGGATCAGGCCGAAAATTACAAAAGAACATACGGTTTGGCCAAAGATCAGCTGGATGGCAAAATAGTGACTCTCCTAAAACCGATTATTGATAATGTTATCGGGGAGATCCGAAAGCTAATCATTGCTTTTAAGGATGAACACAGCGGTAGTGTGGTGAATAAATTAATCTTAACCGGAGGTGGAGCCTATTTAATCGGCTTAGCCCCCTATCTTTCGGAAGCCGTGGGAGTTGAGGTAGTCGTGGGAGACCCCTTTGCGGATATGTTGATTGAAGCAAAATATAAAGCCTTGGGTCCGGTTTTTGCCATTGCCTGCGGTTTAGCAATGTAACTATGGTTCAAGTAAATTTAATTGCCAAGAAGAGAAAAGAAAAATCCAAAAAAAACTGGATCCTGATTATGATGGTCTCCATCTTTGGAATTTTTGTTTTGTATTTTTTAGGTTCAACAATTTATGTGGTGACCAGACTCTACAGCTTAAGTCGCCAAATTAGAGCTGTGGACAGTGAGGCCGTCGCCATCTCCAAAGTAATTACATCCAATAAAGAAGCCTTGAATAAGTTTGTCCTCTCCAAATTTATTCTGGATCGGATGGCCATTCTTAAAAGGGATCGTTTTCGATATAAAGACTATCTGGACCAAATTGCCAAGTTTATGCCTCTTGGGGCAGTGCTGACCAATGTCGATTTTGGTACCAAGGGTTGGGTTGGGGTATCGGTTTCGCTACCTAACACTAATGTGTTGAAAGAGTTCGAAAATAACTTTTCGGCCAAGGATCGCTTGGCCCAAAGTGAGTTTGTTTCTGTTTTCTCAGAAGCGGTAGTCTCGGATAAGACCGGGGCATATACGGCTAAATTACATTTTGAGCTAAAAACAAATGGCGGAAAATAAAATAGTTGGTTATAAACGGATTTTTGGCTTTGTCCTGCCCGACTGGGTAAGTGAAAAGGTAATTAAAAATATCATCGCCGGTTTGGTCTCTTCGACGGTAATGTTGTTTGTCTTAATTTTTGTGATCTGGCCCAATTTCGAAACGGTGGCCAAAAGAGCAGCTGAACTTAAAAAGAGCCAAGCGGATCTGGCAGTTCTCAAAAGTTCAAGCCAGGGTCTGGAGAAATTAAAGACCGATTTGACACCTTCAAACCAGGATAAAGTATTGGCGGCTATGCCGACCCAGTACTCACCGGATGGAGCTATTTACCTGTTACGCCGAATAAGTGCCGACACCGGGGTCTCGGTAGTCTCTTACTCGCTTCCCCCCGGGTCTTTACTTAGTTCTGCTACCGGGCTTGGAGTCCCTAGCTCGGGTGAGATGGTGGATTTTGTAGCCTACCCGATAAAGATTACTCTGGCGGCTCCGGTCGATTCCTTGCTCGCCTTCATTTCTAAGGTAGAGTCATCCCTACCTTTTGGAGTCGTGGCAGACTTAAATTTACAGGAAGTGATCAGATTATCCCGGTCGGCAACGGACAAAACCGTTCAGCTGGCGATGGAGATCCGCTTTTTTCAAACGGTTCTTAAAAATGTGAATATCAATAAAATTCAACCCTTAACGGCCGACAATCTAGCTTTGGCAAAAACTTTGAATGGATTTAACCTGCTGACAGTTCCGGAAGCTGCCGAAGAAGTTGCTGTCATAAACGCGACGGGTTCGGGTAGGATCTTTGGCTTTTAGCCTTCGTTGGAAGATTCGGCCGGAGTGGCGTCTTCGAGAAGGTCGACAATGGCTCTGGTTCCCTTTTGGATAGAGGCAATGCGCACGATCTGACGAATAGACTTGATGACTTTGCCCTGCTTGCCGATCACGCGGCCAACATCTTCGGGATCTACTTTGATGAGATACTTGGTCAGGTCTTTGTCGTCGGTGGCTTCTTCGGTGACGGTGACACTTTCGGGGTGATTGACGATGTTACTGACGATGTATTCGATGAGCTGTTTCATGTCTATTTAATTAATTTACGCAAAGTTTCGGTCGGTTGAGCGCCTTTTTTTTGCCAGGCCTCGTAGCTTTCTTGGTTTACCACGATTTTATTTTCGGTTTCGTGAGGATTATAGGTTCCGATGGAGTCTAGGACCTTGCCGGAGAGTTTGGACTTGTCTTCAGCCACGACGATACGATAGGTTCGTTGGTGCTTTTTACCGGTTGGTTGGAGTTTGATTTTCAGCATAGGGGTTATTATATCACTTGGGGAGGCTAAGTGTCTTTAAGGCGGCTGTGGCGGCCTTTTGTTCCGCTTCTTGTTTATTCTTGCCTTGGCCGGTGCCGAGAGTTTTTTGGTCGATCAAGACGGCAATTTCGAAGGTTTTGTTGTGGTCGAGACCGGTTTCGGAGAGAGTTTGGTAGACCGGAGAAGGGAGCCCCCGGGATTGGACTTTCTCTTGGAGGAGGGATTTGGCATCTTTGAGTTGATTTAAGGCGATGATGTCTACCGCGTTTGGCAAGATGAATTTTTCAAAAAAGTTTTTGGCGGCCGGCAGCCCCCCATCTTGATATAGAGCACCCATTAGGCTTTCGATGACATCTTCCAGTATGGAGGAATTTTTTCTTCCACCCGAAGTTTCTTCTCCTTTGCTCATACGGATGAAGTCATTAAAGTGATTTTGAATCGAAATCTTAGAAAGAGACTCGGTTCTGACGATGGCCGATCTTGCGGAAGTCAGATAACCTTCCATCTTGTCGGGGTATTTATCAAAAAGATAAGTGGAAATAAGCATTTCCAGGATTGCATCGCCCAAGAATTCCAAGCGTTCATAGGTTTCAATATCGCTCGATTGACTGAGGCAAGAGCGGTGAGTCAGGGCAGTTTCAAGAAGAGTCTGATTTTGAAATCGGTAGCCGAGAATGTCTTCGAGGGATTTAAGGTTTGGGAGGTTCATGGGTAGTTTCGTCGCGACCGGCGTAGGCAATAGCCGCGGCCAGAGCTCCATTGACAAAACTGGAGCTGGTTTTACCGCCATATCTTTTGGCGATCTCCACGGCCTCGTCGATGATAACTTTGGTAGGGGTTTGGGTTTTGTACAACAGCTCGTAAACTGCTTGTCTTAAGACAGCCAAATCGACACGATTGATTTGGGAAATGGGCCATTCAGGGGCACATTTTTGAATAATTTCATCTATTTGAGCCAGATGGGAATTGATCTTATCAACACGACTGGGATGGTCTTCTTGGTCGGTAAAACTGCCGGCAAAAAGCGACTTGAAAACCAGAATTCTTTTGAGATGTCTGGGGTCTAGGGCAGATTTCACAGTGGTTGTTTATTTTGACTTACAAACAGGGCAGAGAAAATGGCCTCGTTTGAGGTTGCCACATTTCTTGCAAATAATCATCTTGGGTTCAATTAAATGAATCTGAGATCGTCTTTTGCCCTGTCTGGCAGTTGATATTTTTCTTTTGGGTGTAGCGGCCATTCCC
Organism: Candidatus Collierbacteria bacterium; assembly: GCA_023245265.1. GTDB lineage: Bacteria > Patescibacteriota > Microgenomatia > UBA1400 > MFAQ01 > UBA10133. The sequence goes on along the minus strand of JAHFKQ010000026.1, from coordinate 3,110 downwards.
CTATTTTACCAAGTTATTAGTCTTCTGGCAATCAGAGCCGCTTTGGCGGGAGCCAAGTCGACCAGATGACGGGCTTCGGCTTTGGCTTGCAGGAAGAGTTTGCGGGACCAAAAATAGCGAAGTTCGGTAGGTAAGGTGCCATGTTGTTTGGACCCGAATATTTCACCTGCCCCCCGGAGACGAAGATCTTTTTTGGCCAGAGTCATACCGGAATGATACCGGCTCATTAACTTTAGCCTGTCGATTTCGACATCATCTTCCAAGGACGGAACCAAAAAACAGTAACCCTGTCCCTCTCCCCTACCCACCCGACCTCTGAGTTGATGAAGTTGAGCCAGCCCAAAGCGTTCGGCCGAATGAATAATCATGATATTGGCTTCAGGAATATCTATCCCGACTTCAATCAAAGAGGTGGCGACCAGGAGACTCCCCCGGGTGGCTTTGAAACGATCGATAATGGTTTTTTGTTCGGCCGGCTTGAGCCGTCCATGAAGAGTCCAAAGGGGAAATTCGGGAGGTATCAGTTTACGGTAACTTTGGGCGATGTTGGTTACCGTCGAGATAGCGCCTGTTGAGCTGTCGATATGGGGACAAACCACAAAAATTTGATTTCCGGCCGTCAATTCTTTGATGAGCCAGGCCGGACTATCCTTAAACTTCTTGGGAGAAATAACGAAGGTTTTGGTGGGAAGACGGTTACGGGGTTTGTTTTTAATGGTACTGGTTTTAATTTCACCCAAAAGTCCCAAGGCCACGGTTCTGGGAATGGGGGTGGCCGACAGATTGAAGAGATGAGGGACCGGAGACCTTTTGAGCAAAAGATCTCGCTGGATGACACCAAATTTATGTTGTTCGTCGACGGCCACAAAAGCCAGAGGTGGTTGGAGATTTTCGTTTAAATGACCAAAGAGAGCATGAGTGCCAACGAATAAAGTAGGTTTCTCCGAAAGAGAGTTTCCGTGAGCAGGAATGACGGTAGAAGCGGTAATCAGAGAAACTTGATGAGGTAAGAGACAGTATTGGGAAAAAGTTTCGTAGTGTTGGTTAGCTAAGGCCTCGGTGGGGGCTAAAATGGCGCAACTGTAACCGGCCGCCAGACACTGGTTGGCGGCGTAAATCAAAGTAGCGGTTTTACCCGAACCGGTTTCGCCTTGAATTAACCGGTGGGTAAATTCGGTTTTTCTCAAATCGGCATAGATCTTGTCTACGGCCGCTTGTTGGTCCGGGGTGAGTTTCCAGGGTAATTTCTGAGTAGTCAAGTCATCGATTGCCGGATCAATTTTTAGACCAATAGAAGGGCCCATCCGAAGCAGTTCCAGTCGGTTGGTGATACCGATGCGGAGATGTTCGTTAAAGGCCAGCCGCCGGTCGGCTTTGAACCGCTCGGTTTTGTTTTGAGGAAAGTGTATCCCGGAGACGGCTGTGGCCAGATTGACCAAGTTGTTCCGGCTTAGGAAAGTCTCATCCAAAGGATCTTTAATGCTCATCTCAGTTAAGAGCTCATTAATCTTTTGGCGGAGCCACTTGGAGGTAAGACCGGCCGTTTGCGGGTAGACGGGCACCAAACCGCGAGTGTTGAGGGAAAAGGAGTTTCCCGGCTCAAAAACGGGTGAGATCAAAGTGAGATGGGGACCAAAAAATGATGGCTTACCGGCCAGGCTGTATTGTTCCCCTTCAACGATGATTCTTTTGATGAAGGGATTGTTAAACCAGGTAAGACTAATTTTACCGGTCTCATCTTGAGCGGTAGCAATGGTAATAAGTTTTTTATTCTTAGTGTAAAACGATTTAAGGCCGGTAAGAGTAGCCAAAAAAGAGGCCGTTTGATCCTTTTGAAGATCTTTGATCTTGACTTGCTTGGTAAAGTCGAGATAGCGGGTGGGAAAATGCCTTAAGAGATCGGAAATAGTGACGATATCAAGGCGGTCCAGCTTGGCTTGAGTCGCCGGTCCGACTCCTTTGACTTGAGTGAGAGAGTCGGAAGGAGCATAGGTGGAACTCATCTGATGAAAAGCGAAGCGAAGGTGGTGATGATCAAGACCAGAGAGCCCAGAAAAATAATAGCAGTGAAGAGTTTTCTTTTTCTTTTTGTCATGGTTTAAAAGGTGATTGTAAGCTATTATATTATCTAGAGATAAAATATGTACAGAAGGCATCAATTCCGTTGGATTAAACCGGGAGGTCTAAAATTAAATTTAGGGAAGCTCCTCTTTTTTGGCTTAATTGGTTTGACCTTATTGGTAGTGATAGTTTTCGCTTGGTTTTCTCGAGGTTTGCCAGATCCAACCAAAGTCCAGAGAACGACCGGTTTTTCGACCGAGATCCTTGATCGGACCGGCAAAACGATACTTTATGATGTCTTTACGGATCAAGACCGAAAATTTACTCCCCTGCAAGAAGTGCCCGATTATTTAAAAAAAGCGACCATCGCCATTGAAGATAAAGAGTTTTATAGCCATCAAGGTTTTGACCCCTTGGCTTTTTTAAGAATAATAAAAAATGTCATTCTAAAACGGCGCTTAATTGGGGGCTCGACCCTAACTCAGCAGTTAGTGAAGATGATTTTGTTAACCAATGAGCGGTCCGTTTCCCGCAAAGTAAGAGAGTTTATGCTCTCCGTCAGAATTGAAAAAACCTTTACTAAAGACGAAATTCTACAAATGTATCTGAATGAAGCCCCATATGGTGGCACGGCCGTGGGAGTAGCGGCGGCCTCGCAAATATATTTTGGAAAAGAACCTAAAGATCTGAGTTTGACGGAGTGTGTTTTGCTCGCCGGTTTACCGCAATCCCCTTCCCGTTATTCACCATATAGTGGGAGTAACAATAAAGCTTATTTGCCGAGGGCCAAGGAAGTAGCCAGAAGAATGAAAGAAGATGGTGTCATTACCAAAGAAATGGAAGCACAAGTCGATACGGAGTTGGAGACTATTCAATTCCGGGGCTTGGGCAGTAACAAGATAAAAGCGCCCCATTTTGTGATGTATATCAAGCAATTGTTGGAGGAAAAATATGGTGCCAGTATCCTGGAAACCGGTGGTCTAAAGGTAACTACGACTTTGGACTGGGACTTACAGCAAAAGGCGGAAAAAGCCGTTAAGGAAGAAATC
>JAHFKQ010000077.1 GCA_023245265.1 Candidatus Collierbacteria bacterium | reverse complement strand
GAGCTGAAAAAATATCTTGAGAAATGGTTTGTGGCCGAAAATATGGTGGTGGGCGTAGTCGGGTCCTTCGGATCCGAGGCGGAGGTCTTGGAAATCATCAAAAAGGAGTTTGCGCTGTTAATTACTGATGAACGCCGGACTCCCGAAAAAAATAAATTTGTTTGGGATAAACAAACCGAACCCCGTACCAAGCTGACGACCCGCAAGGTCGAACAGGCGGCGGTGGTGATGGCCTTCCGAGGTATCGATATGAATGATGAGAGACGCTGGGCGCTGGAACTCACCAACATCGTCTTGGGTGACGGCTGGCTGTCGCGCCTTATGAAAGAAGTCCGGGAAGAAAGAGGCTGGGCCTACGCTATCGGGTCCGACATCGATCAATTTACGGATGCCGGTAGTGTCCTGATCGGAGCCGGGCTACCCAAAAATAAACTAAACGATGCCGTCGAGCTCATGACCGAGATCTCGCTCGGGCTAGCCGGAGATAGCAAATGGCAGATCACAGAGGAGGAATTGGCAACGGCCAAAGAAACTTTTAAGGGCCGTCAAGCTTTAGCTTTTGACCGCCCGGAAACGGTTTTGGGTTCGGCGCTGGAAGACACCGTCTTTCGTCAGAAGATTTATAGCCCCGAAGAAGTGGTCGAAAAAATCGAAAAAGTGACGCTTCAAGAGGTCCAGGCAATCGCAAAAGAGATTTTTAAGCGAGAAAACTTGAGTGTGTCGGTGGTCGGGAATTACAAAGCGCTGGATTTCAAGATTTAATCGATATACGATAGAGCAAGATGGCTAATACCAAAACCGGACCGAGAGAGTACAGACCACTGGCTTTGACCGGCGCGGTGCTCATCAAACCCAAAGTCTATCAAGGCACCAACGAAGGCTGGACGATGGAGCCGGTAGACTTTAGCGAGGCCGGAAATTACTTGGGCTATCGCTTCGATCCCCGCAGTCTGTATGCCATCTCTGCTCCCAAGGGAGCTATCCGAGGTGGACACTTGGAGAGTCGGTCTAAACTGGTGACGATTTTGACCGGAGCAGTCTTTTATGTCTTGGTGGATATGAGACCTGGGGAAAATCAGGGGAATGCCATTAGTTTTTATCTGGGAGAGTCTGAGGAGGCTTGGGGAAAATCTGTCTTAGTTCCAGAGGGTGTAATTGATGCTTGGGTACCGGTGACCGAGAAAATGATGTATGTCAGTGTTGGGGACCATCCTTACAATGCTTTTGATTCGCTCGTCACACTTAATTTGTTTGATCCGAAACTGGGTGTAAAGTGGCCGATGGGTTCTCAGCCACATCACGATACCGAGCATCGTCCTAACCACCAAATTTTAGATGTCAGTCAATTTATAGAATCTTTAAAATGAAAGAAAGACTTCAAGACGCCGCTTATACCGTGACCGTAATGTCCGAGGCCGATAGATACTGGTTCAAAAGGGAGTTTTGTGATTTACGACACGGTAAAGACAGGGCAGTTTTGGTGACGATGGAAAAAACCGGCTGGCCAAGTGAGTTGTTTGACCAAAATCTACCTTGGAACATCAGTGTCGAAGACCGAAAAACTAGACAGACCTGGAAACTTATTTTGATGAGTCTCGATGGATCCCCTAAACTTTGTTTTGAGAGATTAATCAAAGGGGCAGAGGGAGCTAAGCAAGAAAATTTTAGTTTGAGTTATTTACCGGACTGGGTACTGGAAGAGCTGACACAAATAGCCTTGGAAATGCAACAACGAGAGATGGACGAAGATGGAGAAAAATTTGTCCTCGATCTGGTAAAAAAAGCCAAAGAAGAAAAGGCACTAGCTAAAGAAAAACTCTCCGCCAAAGTCGAGGAAATGGGGATTGGCGGACTACATCATATCTTGTCCACGACTCGGGGTGATGAGAGAGGGAGCTTCCGGGAAGTGGCCAGATTTCCTGAAATAGAATTACTAACGGGTTACGACTTTGTTGGTAAGCAAGCGAACCATTCATTATCTACTTACGGCATATTGCGCGGGTTCCATGTGGAGCCTTGGGCGAAAATGGTGACAGTGATTTCTGGCTTGGCGGTGTCTTACCTCATTGATTGCCGCCCGAGATCCAGAACTTTTGGCAAGATGGTGAAAGTGTATTTGGGATACGGCACGACACCGGAGGGGGAGGAAGTCAAAGGAGGAGCCCTATTTATCGAGCCGGGGATTGGCAACTCAGTGCTCACCTTATCGGAGAAAATGGATTACAACTATGTAGTGGATGACCTGTGGCGACCAGATACGGCTCTCTACGCCGTCAATCCGATGGACCCGAAACTGGGCGTGCCATGGGGTGATTATGTGCCACTGGATAAGATCATTAGGTCCGAGAGAGATCAAAACTCGCCAAGCTTTGCGGAGTTTACCGAGAAGATTAAAAATTTGAAGAGATAACTAAAATGAATGAAAAGATAGTGGCGGTCGACTTTGATGGTGTCATCCACAAATACAGCAAAGGCTGGTCTGATGGCAGTATTTATGATGAGCCGGTCGAGGGGGCTAAAGAGAAGCTGGCCGAGTTAGTGGCGAAAGGGTACAAGGTTATTATTTTTACCATTAGATTGAATCCGGAGGTGAATGAAGAAACAAACTTGGAAAGAAATAAGCTGAGTAAGTGGTTTTTTGATCATGGCTTTATGGAGGGGGTTCATTATCACGAGATGACCGCCATGAAACCAAGAGCCGATAAATACATTGACGATCGGGGAATACATTTTACCAACTG
>JAHFKQ010000076.1 GCA_023245265.1 Candidatus Collierbacteria bacterium | reverse complement strand
GTTCGTTTAGAACCGGCCAACTCGTCCATGTCCCCTATTTTTGCAATAAATGTCAAAGTCCAAGGTAAATGCGTGGGAGTGATAAGAAAGTATGCCTAGGAGGTAGAATAGAGAGATGAAACTAACAATTGTCGGTTTACCAATTGGTAATGTGGAAGATATCTCGGAGAGAGTTTTAAAAGTTTTGCAAGAGAGTTCTTTTATCGTTTGTGAGGATACCCGAATGTTTAGTAATCTTTGGAGTAAGCTGACGACACTAGGTAAGGTGGGGCCTAAAAAAGCTAAGCTCAAGTTTGTAAACGACTTCAACGAACACCGAGTTCTCCCCTCTTTGTTGGCCGAGATGAATCAGCTGGAGGAGGCGGTGCTGGTCAGTGATGCGGGCATGCCTTTGATCTCCGATCCGGGCTACAAGCTGGTACATGAGGGATTGGCACTCGGCTGGGAAGTAACGGTGGTTCCCGGGCCAACCGCGGAAAGCGCGGCCCTGGCAGTTTCCGGACTACCGACAGATAAGTACATGTTTTTGGGATTTCTCCCGAAAAAACCCGGGAAACGGGGAGAGATGCTTAAAAATGTTAAGGAGATGTCTGATCTGATGAAGTTTACCGCGGTCTTTTACGAGTCCTCCGTTCGACTGGAAAAGATAATTGGAGAAATGCTGGAGATTTATGGAGGAGAAGCTCAGCTGTGTTTGGCTCTGGACCTGACTAAGGTTTCGGAAAAGATATTCCGAGGTAACCTGGCCGAAATACTGGAGACGGTGAAGACCAGAAAGCTAAAGGGCGAAGCGACCCTGGTTTTATCACTGGCGAACGATTAGATTTTTACCATTCATTGAAGCCGGTTGAGGCAGTTCCAAAAGATTCAGAATCGTGGGGGCGACATCACCGAGCTTCCCTGGTTGAAGCTGGAAATGATAATCATTTTGATGATAAACAATAAAGGGAACCGGGTTAAGTGAATGTTTGGTATCAATTTCTCCCGAGGGACTGAGAAGCTCTTCAGCATTGCCATGATCGGCCGTAATGAGAAGATAAGAATCAGTCTCTTTGGCTAAGGTAATTAAAGCGGCTAAGCCTTGGTCGGCCACCCGAACCGCTTCGATAGTTTTGCTCATTAAACCGGTATGAGCCACCATGTCCGGACAGGCAATGTTAAGGACACCAAAAGAAAATTCGGATGACTTAAAATGCGACGAAAACTCCGCTATCAATTTGGGGGTAGACATCCCCGGTTGGAGATCATAAGTGGCGATTTTGGGGGAGTTGATAAAAAGTCTGGCCTCCCCGGGAAAAATACTTTCACTTTGGCCATTAAAGTAATAAGTCACCATGGCAATTTTCTCGGTTTCGGCGGCCCGGAGTTGCAGAAGTTTTTTTTGAGCCAAGACTTCGCCGAGGGTGTCCTCAACGGTGGTCAGAGGAAACATAACCGGATTTTGAAAGGTTTTTCGATAATTGGTCATGGTGACAAATCTTAAATTGGCCATACCGGAGTTGAGAAACGACTCGGTCAGCTGCTTAGGACGGTCAGTACGAAAGTTATAAAATATCACGGCGTCTCCGGCCCGGATGCGGCTTTCGTCGGGACGGCTGCCGGTAGCCACCGGCGGGACAAATTCGTCATAGATCCCTTGGCTGTAAAGCTTTTCCAAGTAACGACCGGGGTCGTCTTGTGTGGCATTTGCCTTTCCGATTAGACAGTCATAAGCTTTTTGGGTCCGATCCAGCCGTTTATCTCGATCCATAGCAAAATAGCGTCCCATGATTGAAGCAATTTGACCGGTCTGCATCTCGGCCATTTTTTCTTCGACGGAACGCAACTGCTCTAGTCCATTATTGGGTGCACTATCCCGGCCGTCGGTAATGAGGTGGAGAAAAACATTTGACAGATTATTATTTTTGGCAAAAAGCATTAAGGCGTAAAGATGTTCGTTGAAGGCGTGAACACCTGAAGAACCGATCATGCCAAGGAGATGTAACCGGGAGCCAAAGGAGGATAAGTGCTTAACCGTATCCAAGAGTGCCCGATTGGAAAAAAAACTGCCGTCGGCAATAGCCATGTTGATGAGCGAAAGATCCTGGTAGACGACGCGTCCGGCGCCAAGGTTTAAGTGCCCCGTCTCGCTGTTACCGTCCTGACCCTCAGGTAAACCAACGGCCGGACCGGAGGCGAGGAGTTCGGTGTGGGGAAAGTTTTGGGTAAGGTAGTTAAAGGTTTGCGGTGCCGCTTGAGTAATCGCATTACCGGGTGAGTCCGGGGCAAGACCCCAGCCATCCAAGACGCAGAGAATAACTTTTTTGGACATGACTATTGAGGCGGATTGAGACTTTCTAAATATTCTTGGATAAATAAAAGCCGATTGTACTTGGCCACTCTTTCGCCACGACCCGGAGCCCCAAATTTGACGAAGTCGGCTCCGATGCCTACAGCAAAATCGGCCAAAAAGTCTTCGTCGGTGTCACCGGAACGATGGGAAACAATGACGGAGAAATTGTTGGCTTTGGCCAGTTTGATGACAGCGACTGCTTCCGAAATAGTGCCGATTTGATTTGGCTTGACCAAAATGGCGTTACAAGCAGAGCGTTTGATCGCTTCTTCCAAGCGAGATTTATTAGTAACCAAGAGATCATCGCCAACAATCATTAATTGCTTACCAAGACTGGCCGTTAAATTTTCCCAATCGTCCCAAGCGTCTTGATCAAAAGGATCTTCGATGGAGAGCAGACTGTATTTACGGTTCATATCGATCAGAAAATCAACCATTTGAGTGCCAGTCAT
>JAHFKQ010000025.1 GCA_023245265.1 Candidatus Collierbacteria bacterium | reverse complement strand
CTAACAGAATCGGTCCATGCCGAGTTGGTAAGCGGACGGGTGGAGTACTCCGCATCGGCGGTGATGCCATCATTGGCATCATAAGTACCGGTAACGGTAATTTTGTATTGAGTTCCCGAAACTAGTGGGGTGCTCAAAATATGGACAGGGACGCCGGAAGCCGAATAAGCAGGGACAGTAAAGGAATCGAAAACTGCTTTGACTTCATGACCTGAAAAAATAAAGGCGACTAGAGAGAAAACAAACGGGAGACAAAATACCAGTAATTTTTTCATAACCAAATTCTCTAATTTGTAATTTTAATCACTACGGTTGTTTAATAATCGTACTTTTGGATTACAAAGTCAATAGATACTTCATTGTGGCCACAATACAAAAAACCGCCCGAAGGCGGTTTTCTTGAAAAATATTTGTTTATATAATTTTCTAATTCGCGGTTATACAGATTGCATAAGCAGAAATCGTCCAATTGCTGTTCTCAGAGGCCACTTCAACTGCGCGGGCTGTCCAGACTGAGTCTGATGACGGATAACTTTGGTTAATGGCAACTTTATCACTACTTACATAGGCACCTCCCCCAATAATTTTTTTACCAGCAGTGCATGTAGCTACAACACTTTTGTCAACTGAGGTTGAAGCGCTTGAAACAATATTCTTTTCCCATCCGCTAACACCATTTGACCCATTTGTACCATTGGTTCCATTTGTGCCCGGAAGACCTTGAGGTCCTTGGAGTCCAGTAGCACCGATTGGGCCAACATCTCCTTGAGGACCCTGAGGTCCTTGGGCTCCGGTGTCGCCCTTAGGTCCTTGAATTCCTTGGGCTCCGGCGTCACCTTTGTCACCGGTTAATCCTTTTTCCCCTTGAATACCTTGGTCACCTTTTTCACCCTGGATACCTTGATCACCTTTGTCGCCTTTGTCCCCTTTTAGACTGGCAAGCCATTGTGAGAGGGTTCCGTTAAACTGAGCGAGTTCGTAGGCGCTTTTACCGTCTGAACCATTTTCACCTTTATCTCCCTTCTCACCTTTGTCACCGGTTAATCCTTTTTCCCCTTGAATACCTTGGTCACCTTTTTCTCCTTGGGCTCCAGTAGCACCGGTGAGACCAATAATTCCTTGGATACCTTGTTCGCCGGTAACACCTTTTTCACCTTGTGCTCCGGTGTCGCCTTTGTCACCTTTTTCTCCTTGGGCTCCCGTGTCGCCTTTATCACCTTTTTCTCCTTGGGCTCCGGTAGCACCGATTGGGCCAACATCTCCTTGAGGACCCTGAGGTCCTTGGGCTCCGGTGTCGCCCTTAGGTCCTTGAATTCCTTGGGGGCCTTGAAGTCCGTCTTGGCCATTACCGCCGGTTGGGCCAACATCACCTTGAGGACCCTTGTCTCCCTGGACTCCTTGTGCCCCTTGGGGGCCGGCCGGTCCGACAGGACCTTGGTTGCCATCTGGTCCTTTGTCGCCGGTAGGACCTTTATCACCCGTTTCACCGATCAAGCCCCGGGAACCTTGTTCACCGACAGGTCCTTGAACTCCGTCCAGTCCTACGGCCCCTTGAGGACCGGAAATTCCCTGAACCCCTTGAGGACCGACCGGTCCGACAGGACCTTGGTTGCCATCTGGTCCTTTGTCGCCGGTAGGACCTTTATCACCTGTTTCACCGGTGAAATCAAAACTAATTAACTTGTCGTTATTTTTACAATCTGCTTTTTTAAAACCTTCACCAATCATAAATACAGCACCACTATTCTTGACACACAAAGTAAGTGAAGAGAGAGTTTTTAAATTATTGCTAAATAAATCTTTAAAAGAAAAGGCTTCAGCCACCTTAGCAAAGGGTCCTACAAAGGCAGTACCAAGGATGAGTGAAGATACTATTACCTTTGTTGATAATTTATTTATCATGTTTCTTCTGTTTATTTATAATTTGACCCGAAAATATTTGAGGCCTTATTTCTCACAGAATAAGCCATTTTGCCCGAATTGTCAATAAGAATTTTATAGAGGATTATTTTTTGACGCAAGGACAATCAGTCGTTTAAGAGAAGTTCCCGGTGGCCAACAAGTCATAAGGGTCAGATTTTCTTCCGTCGTTTTATCGGTTAAATATTTTATCGCATTGGATTCAACAATTTGTTTCCCTTTGACTATATAGTCATATTCTTTGCCTTCGAAGTATATCTTGATGAGATCGCCTTTCTCTAATTTTGTCAGGAGATAAAAAATGGAATTATAGCGGATGGCATTGAGAAAATCAGACGAGGAGTGCGAGAAAAGAAAAATATTGCCTTTTTGGCCAGGCAGGGCAGTTCCTTGGGCATGAGCGACCCCCCGACTGAGAGCCGATTGATAAATGCGGGCATCATAGGGATTTACATTTTTAATCACATGAGCATTCGCGCCAATTTTGGGGATGACGATGCCGAAGTCCTTATCCAGTGGTTCTAAAGTATCTTTTTGATCTTGAGGTTCAATCTCACGAAGATGATAGCCAAGTTCGGCTTGAAGCAAGGGCAAGAAAGTCGATCCTATGATCACTAAAGCAAAGAGGACAAGTGCAACCCCAAGATAGTATTTCATCTACTCTATCTTACTTTGATTTCTTGGCGCGGAGAGTTCTGGAAACCAAGTAACCAAGAATTACGGCGGCAATTAAATACCATCGGGAGTAATTCTTATTTTGGTCAGTGGAGGAACCCAAAATTTCCGGCGTCGGAGAAACAGTAGTATCATCTGCTGAGCCTGAAATTGAAGCATCTTTGGAACCGTCAGTGTTCATAGTACCATCGACAATCTGAGCCTTGGTTCCAGAGAGAGCAATTGCACCCGTACCACCTGTAGAACCGGTAGTTCCCGTGGTCGTGGTCGAAGAAGTGGTGGTAAAGCTATCACCGATCGTGCCGGAGGCATTGTCCGAGGCGTCGACAGCTCTTAGGACGAAGTAATAATCTTTGCCACATACGGGGACGCTATTGACGAATTCTCCAGCTAAGTTAGGGCCAATATTTTGCTGAGTGAGGACTGAACTGGCGCCAACCGAGATATTGTAAGTATCGGAACGGAAAAGCTGAACCTTGACGGTTTTACCATCGTTAGCAGTGCGGAACTTGATCTTGTAATCGCAACTATTGAGTCGTTCTTTGGAATAGGAGTTCGGAGTCTCGGGGCCGGAATTATTAAAATCGACATTGACCGTGTTACTCGTAAGAGTAACATCACCGACAATCTCGGCGGTCGTATAAAAGGAGTAAGTACCGTTGGTGTTGACAATTGAGCTGTTTACCTCACAATAATCCGTGTTGCCACCGGGGATTAAGACTTTATTGACATCGAATTGAGTAAATCCACCATCCGAAGGTCCTTTTTTGAAACACTTAACGGTAATCTGTCGCCCCTGAGGATCAAGAGCAACAAAAGTTAGCCGGAAATTATTTAGACCAGTAGAAGACTTAGGCTGGCCCAAGCGGATGGAATAACTGGCGGCGAGCGATAACTTTGGTAAGAAGATACCAAGAACGGTCAGGGCAGTGAGGAGGATAAGTTTTAGTTTCATATTTATTTGGCGTTTCTGACTAATTTAAGACCGAAGAAAAGTGAAAGTAAGGAAGCCAAGAGCCAAAGTTCATTGGCACCAGTGGCAGGTAAATCAGTAGAGGCACCAAGAACTTGACCTTCTACTTTTTTCTCGACCGAATAATCGTCACTTTTGGTCTGATCGCGAACCACATTCACACTGGTACCGACGAAATTATCATCAATAGTACTAGGTCCTTCGGCCAGAGCCAATATTTGATTGTCACCGGAAGATAAGGCTTCGGCTGAGGCGACATCATAGTAAGTGGCGGCCTGTTCGTCTCCGGAAATATCGGCGATGTAACGAAGAACTACTTCCTGACCGGCATTTACACCGGGAATATTCCAGGTGCCGGGAGAATGATAAACAGGTTCGGGAATGACCACCGGCAGTCCATCAATAGTGACCTCCCATGAACCGGCGCGATAAACAAATCCCTTGGGGAGAAGATCGCGGACTATTAGATCATGAATATTGTTGCCCGAGACATGAAGGGTAATGGTGTACACAACCGAATCCCCCGGAGCCTTGTCGGAGCCGGCATTATTTGATTTACTAATGGTAATTTCGGGATTTTTCTCTTGATTAGGGGTTTCACATTCATTGTTCCAGGTATCTTCACCACTTGGCCAATTTTGAGAATAGGAGGCTTCGTGATAATCAAAAGGCGGGATAATATCCTCGGTATCTTGATGTTCGATGTGAGCGTGAACGACGGCTGATTTGGCGATCGTAATTTCTTCATATTCATTTGTCTCTGAAGAAGTTGCATGACAGATTCTGATCTTATCTTCCTCTACTTCTTCACAGGCATCACCAATACCATTGTCATTTTCGTCATTCTGGTTTCGGTTGGCTATTTGCGGACAGTTGTCTACTTCATCGCAGACACCATCGTCATCCGTGTCGGTACAAGGAGTTTGTTTCTGGCACCATTCATCATCGGCCGGCTGGCCATTTTCTTTGGTTTCACCTTCATAAAGGAAGTCACCATGTGATTCGTGAGTACTCCAAGAACTGTAGTTAACACTGATAGCTACCCAGTCTTTTTTGCCTTCGTTTTCATGGCAGATATTTATCTTCTTTTCGGTGCAATTATCACTGCAGTGGTCACCTCCATCACATTCCTCGTCACCTTCGACAATTTCATTACCGCAGACCGGACCTGATTGGCATGCGCCTAGTGTGGCCCCTTCCGGTACGGACTCATTATCCGCAACTTGAATAGTTTCGTCGTCACTGCAATAGGTGTGAGAGTCGTAAGTACAGATAGAGTTGTCGCTGTAGGTCTGTGAAGTGACCTCCTCATCATTATTGGCTTTAATATCGGTACAAACAGGAGTCTTAGCATGACAAATACCATCTTCGTCGACATAAGAGTCGTCGGGCAAAGTTAAAGTAGAATCTTTGAATTCTTCATTTACAGCTTTGAATCCCTGAATAGCATCGTGGTCCATACCATAGACCGAAGCCAGATCATTGTCTGAAGGACGGTGACATTTGTGTGGATCATTAGATTTTTCGTATTCGACGGCGACATCGTGAGAAACAGTTTTGTAGGTATCATCAATCCATTTGCGACAGTTCTGGTGACCGGGGTTGCTGCTATATTGACTAGGGCAGGTAAAAGTGTCACCGATCCAGGGGCGATCAATGATGTCGTGCTGTCCGTTGTTTTTTCGGCACTTGGTCGAATCACTGCTGTAAATTGAGTAGTTATTGGGGCATGAACCGTAGTGACCGGCAACATCAACAATCTTGTCGGCGTAAACATAATGACCGGCAACATCAACTTCCCTGGTTTCCCAAGAAAATCGCACAATTGGGCAAGAGTAGCCGCAGTCTAGACGAGCGGAGTCGGTAAATCTCATGGAGGCGACGACAGCTCCTGAAGCGTCTATGGCGTCGAGAGAGTAACTAGGTCGGTAGTTGCCGTCGAGCTGGTAAGCATAGGAAAGATGTCCGAATTCGTCCGAGGTAACCTCAACCTTGTAGGAAACAAAAGGCATGTCGGAGGAGGAAATGTGGAGAGTGTACGAAGTATTCGGGAGGAAGTTGGAACCGGAAATATAGGCGATGTCGGTCGGGAAATAGTCGGACTTATCGGTAGAAAGAGTAGGGACGGGAGCGAGAGTTTGTTCTAATTGGGTAGCAATGTTAAGAGATTCGGGAACGGTGACAGGGGTGGTGTCGGGAGCGGATTGGGAGTTATCCGAGGCAGGTGGAGCCTGGGAATCAGTATTAGGGGAGGTTTCGGTGGAGACTTCCGGGGAGTTGGTGGGTGTAACTTCGACCGTGGGGGTGACATCGATAGACGGAGTAGGAGTGACATCAGAAACAATGATATCGGTAGGAGTAGGAGTTACTTCGGGGGTTACTTCGACGGTTGGGGTGAGTTCAAGTGTCGGTGTAGGGGTCGGTTCAGCCGTGATTTCGGGAGTGGGAGTGATTTCTGCGGTCGGAGCAGCGGTTACTTCCGGAGTTGGGGTAACATCAGCGACTATCGCGGAGGGGGTACTGTCATCGGCGTAAACCGGCGAGACGAGGAAAGGGACATAGCTTTGAAGCAGGAGATTACAGGTAAGAATAACAGAGAGTGTTTTCTTAAAAATCTTTTTCATTACTTTCGATATTCTCATGAATTATAAGATGTGTCAATAGGATATAGTTTGAAAGAGAAAATCTAGTTTGGGTGAGTGATACTGGGAGGTGAAGAATAAATCGGCTCGACCGGGGAATTTTGGCCATTGACTGGGATATTCAAAGCAAAACCTAAAGCATTCGCCAACGAAACGCCAATGCGGGTGCCGGTAAAAGATCCGGGGCCGGGATTGACCTCGATCTCGGTCAGGTCGGTTTGAGTAAGATGAGCTTGCTCGAGGCAAGCCAGGAGAAAGCTAAAAACATCTTGATTCCGGGGTGAGTCGACTTGGTTAATAAATTCCTGGTCACCCAGACGAACTAAGACACGGGTATTATCGGTAGAGTCGAGGAAGAGTTTCATGATGGTCTTATTTTAACTCAATGGGAGTGGGTCTCCCGGAGTTCTAGACCGGACAGGTGTTTTTGCCCATCAGCTGATAAAGCCCACACCAGCTAAAGAGTCCTTCAAAAATACAAAAGCCGGAAGCAAAAAACAGCCAAGGGCTCCAACCGGTATAAATAGCCCAGGCAAAAAGCAAAATTCCCAGACCAAATCGGATAAGACGATCCTGAGAGCCAATATTGGTGGGCAGGAGCCGCCGGCCTTTTTTATTCATACTCTTCACGGTCAAGCGCCAGAGGAAACCAAAAAGCGAACCAAGAAGAAATGAACCCCAGACAAGAGCTCCGCCCATAGGAGAAAAAATGACTCGATACCAGGGTTCGTTGAAAAATTTAAGCTTTAATTGGGGCACCAATTTAAGGGCATTTAGCGACTCCTTCATAGGAAAGGCTTCGATATCCCCAACGGCTAAAGAATATTTACCCAGATTCGATGGACTAAAAACTTTGATCCGGTACTTTCCAGCCGGGACTAGCCGACCTTTCAGGGCCACGCCTCTCACCGAGTCATCGGCCGAAAATTCCGGCCCCCAGAAATAATTATCTCCACCAAACTCTTCGAAATAAGGTGTCCAGCTAAATTTGGTTCCGTCCAGAGTGGATAATAAAATTTCTTTTCCTTTTATGGTTTGGAAAATCTGGACCGAAAGATCTTTCTTGATGCCAGGCAAATCGGGAACCAGGAGTCCGAGATACAGCCGGAAATCTTGGTCCGAATTAATAACAAATTCATCGGGAGTACCTTTCAGCTCACCATAAAACGCTTGCGATGTTTCCGGTTCGAAAACTTGAATGGAATTATTTTCAACAATTCTAGGCTGATGAGCGAGAGCAGAGCTGGGAAAGATAAATCTTAAGGTAAGAAAGAAAGTTAGAAGGACTAAGGTATGGTGCTTCATGCACTAATTTAATCACGAATCTTGATTTCGCGTTGGTTTTCGGCGGTCGCTTTGAAATGGATATCCATGCGGTCTTGGGGTAATATCTCCAGGAACTTCTCCGGCCACTCAATGACTAGGAGATTGCTGGGGTCGGACCAGATTTCCTCTACATCAAATGCTTTGATTTCTTCAACAGAGTTCAAGCGGTACAAATCCAGATGGTAAAAAGTCCGGATAACCGGGTGACCGGTGACGGGATACTCGCGCATAATGAGAAAGGTGGGAGAAACTAGGCGCTTGATTCCCAGGGTGGCTGCCAAACCTTGTGTAAAAGTCGTTTTGCCAGCAGCCAAGGAGCCGTATAAACAGATGGTAGTCCCCTGCTCTAGTTTAAGGGCGATTTTCCGGGCTATTTCTTGAGTTTCTTCGGTGGACTCAGTAACAAAGAGCTG
This sequence comes from Candidatus Collierbacteria bacterium, assembly GCA_023245265.1. Taxonomy (GTDB): domain Bacteria; phylum Patescibacteriota; class Microgenomatia; order UBA1400; family MFAQ01; genus UBA10133. The sequence goes on along the minus strand of JAHFKQ010000025.1, from coordinate 2,714 downwards.
TTCCATAATTGATACTTAATAATTAAAAAGGCCGAGGCCATCAGACCTAAGGAATCTATGCCCACATCACGAAGCTTGCCGGTGCGATAAGGAATAAAGAGCTGATGAATCTCGTCTGTAAAAGCATAAATCAGAGAGTAAAGAAATGCTCTGGCAATACTTTTCTCCCCGACGGCGCGATACGAGAGAAACATTAAAACAAAGTACTCCAAAATGTGAGCCAGTTTCTTGGTAATAAAATCTTCGGCGAGGGAACCGCTGGAAGGCAAGTCCGACCGCGACGAAAAAATAAACATCATGATCATCCAGAGTGTGACCGGAGCGAATCGAAGTAAAAATTTCCTCATCACTATATTCTAATCTCTGCGGTGCCTAAAATACAGCCACCCACCGGAGATGGCCGTAAGAATGGACCCAAAAACAAAGGTGTACTTGAAGATTATTTGATGCTCGGTTTGGATTTCCGCCCCGGCGCTGGCTTCTCGACCATTTTCCAGTGGCACAAAGAGAGCGGCAGAGGTAGACTCTCCCAGAATTTCACCGGCGATGGTCCCCGAGGCGGAGGCAAGTGAAGGCTTGGTGGAAGTAATTTTGATCGTCGGAGAATTACCGGGAGTGGGTGTTTTGGCCACAGTAGGAGCCAAAGTTTTGATCGGTGTGGGAGTCGGAGTTTTGGTGGGGTTAAGAGTTAATGTCGGTTCAGCCGTCGGAGTCGGCGTCGAGGTAGGGGTCTCGGTCGGTATAGGAGTCGGAGCCAGTAAATAGATGGTCAGGACATTGGAATCTCCGGCGGAGCTGTCCCCCGATCCAGTGTAACGCCTCAATTTTAGAAAGTAGTCGCCCGAACCTTTGAAGGCCGAGCTCTCGAAGTCCGGCCGGACCCAGATTTTTTGGAGGGTATCTTTTAAAAGAATGGGGAAGTTTTGAGTGATGAAGTCTTTGGTGGTACTGCTCTGGTAACTAACCCAATCTTCTTTCTGGCCCCAGGTAAAGCCGAAATAACTAGGAGACGAAGTATGAGTAAAAACGCCCTGGACGAAGGCCGAGGCAGAGGAAATACCGGAGAGGGTGGCATCGAGTATGAAGTAATCCCCTTCCCGGACGGGATTATCAATAGTAAAAGAAATGGTAGCCAGGGAAGTCTTGGGTAGTCCGAAAAGGATAAAAAGAAACAACACGGGCAGGATTTGTTTCACAAACTAACTATAGCGTAATCTTTGTTACAAATAAAGTCGGGAGAATTTGATAAGAAAAGAACCTCTTGCGAGGCCTTTTCTCGATTTACGATTGCTCGTATCTCTGACTAAAAGCTTGCGCTCTTAGCTGTAGTAATAATTACACATTTTAAAAACTTTGTCAAGTCCGAAAAACTAGATCGAGATAAAGCCAAGGGCTTCGAATTCAGGGACACATGTAATATTGATTAAAAGATAGTAAATATCATCGAAGCCGGCACTCGAAAGAACGAAAACTTTACCAGTCTTTTCCAGGTGAGCATTAACGACTTTAAAAATTTCAGTAATCATTTCACCCTCTTCCCGGAGAAAACGAAATTCTTCTCCTTCAAGCAAAATTGATTCTCCCCATTCTCCGGCGATTTCCTTTTCGCCAAGTCCTTTTAGGTCTAAGTCCGGAAGAACTTGCTTGATGTTAAAAACCACATCATCAGCTGAAAATTTCCAATCCAGTCCGACCCCCTGATGGTTTTTGACGGCGAAGTTTATTAAATGCCAGACCAGCGCATCCTGTATCTTGCTTTTTTCAGCTTCTTCCCAAAGCTGGGAGAAATTGGAAAGTTGGGAGTTTGCCTCGATGAACGAAGCTTTGTCCGAATTTAATTGTTCAGAGATTTCGGTTAATTGCTTGTCAGAAATGAATTTATCGAGGGAGATTTCAGAGATTAAACCGGCTTTTTGGCCAAGTTCGAAGAGTTTTTGTGCCTGTTCTTGGATTTCTTTTGCCATGCTTTATTCTAGCATTTTGTCCCATAAGTGGTAAAATCACCCAGAACGACGAGTTCATGGAACTTTGAAATTTAAGTTAAAGAGGAGCCAAAATGTCGCAATGTTGCGGAAAAATTCCAACAACGGAAGATGTAGGTTTTATGGTTCAGACTACCCTTGAATGGGTTAAGAGGTATGGCGATAAATACCAGGGGAATTTAGGTGAAGCAGCTGCTACAGAGTATGCCGAAACTAATCTTAATCTTTCCCAGGTACCATTTAATCAAAATGCTCATGGCTTTGACAATGTGATGAGAAATAGCAGTGGCAAATTGGTCATTATTGAAGCAAAGGCCACCAAGGCTTCAGGGGTATCCTCTCTTGAAGCGACAAATTTTGGACGGGAAGGGTCGGTTTCTTGGGTGGAATACAAGGCTACATTAATGTGTGACCCAACTTCGACTTTTTATTCTCCGGCCAATGCCAAAATTGGAGAAGAAATTCTAAGAGTAGGAGCCGCAAATATCGAGTTTTTAGTAGTTCACATTGACCCTTCAGAAGCAACCGTCGATGTCACCAAACTAAGGTAACGGAGGAAACATGCCTTCAAGTGATCAGTTAATGAGTGGTTTAAAGCATTATAAGGAACATGTAATTGAGTATGACGAGAACTTTCGAAAAAAAGACCGACTACCCAAAAACTTTGAATGGCGACCTTACCGATGGTGCTCCAGAGACATAGTTTTCTCTCTTGTTGTCGTCAAGCATAAC
>JAHFKQ010000024.1 GCA_023245265.1 Candidatus Collierbacteria bacterium | reverse complement strand
GGGTTGTCACCACCGCAACCACCCAAGGGTAAAACTCTCGAATCAGATCCGCTTTTTAATACTTTCCACGCATTTAGTAAGTCTGCCATTTCTTCTGCAGTCAACCAAGGGTGGCTCCGACCACAGCTATCTCCACTGCTCCCTTTGTACCAGGCTTTATAAAACCAAGGGCTACCGGCAATTTTTTCATAAGCCTGAGATGTCCAACCCGCTCTTCCGTTTGAAGTATCCCAAAAAGCCGGTGAGGTATAGCCGGTATAGCTATCGGTATAAGATTCTTGATATCCACCGGAAGTAGAAGCATACCAAGACTTATATGGTTTTCCATTCGCCATCATCACCCAACCTCTGGTCGCATTCACCGCTTCTTCCCATTTTCCGCCTTTGTCGGCATTTTTATATACTTGACAGGCTTGTGTAGTACAAATAGCCCCACCATTACCTTGGTCGGTCCACGCCAACGCATATGATCTGGCGGCTACTGCTTGTGCCTTCAAAGCTTCCATTCCACCGCTATCCCCCCACCCGCCAGGCATCTCATAAATTCTTTTGACATAGGTTTCTATATCCATCCTGCCATACCCCTGAACACTTATTTGTTTACCGGCATCATAATCCTTTTTTATCTCTACCCCCCCGTAATAAGCGTGTAATATTTCTTCGGCATTTTGTCCGGATTTGGCCCGACCATATGCTCCGTATTGACTCATGCCCTTAAAATGCGGCGCCCCAAAGGAAAAAGCCGCGAAGGCCGGTGAAAACCCCGGATTATAATCCGGCCTTGAAGCCGGATCATCGGCCAACGGTACATCTCCCACTGTCGTGGAAAAGGTGCCTTGTTTCTCCGCTAATATCGCCGCCTGTTTGGCCGAGAGTGCCGCAATCTTTCCGGATAAGTCACTTTGGTAAGCCTTCGCTTTTTTCACTTCCCCCAAGAAAAAACTATTTTGTTTGTCCAGTTCTGCTTGTAACTTGGCCAACTGTTCTTTTTGTTTTTCCAGTAATATCTTGTCTTGTTCCAAACTGCCGATTTCTTGCACTAGGGTCACTATTACCTGTTTATCTTTATCATTACTTTCTTGTCGGTAGGCCAGTTCTCGTCTGGCTTCACCCATACTCGTACTCGATAACAAGCTAATCCATAAAGGCTCAGACCTTAATCGGATGTACATCCCTCTGATTTTGGCGGACAACACCACATATTGAGTCGAAACTTTAAGGCTTCTATCTTTAATTCCCGCCTCAGTAATTTTCAATTTCGTTACCGCAATATTGATCTGTCCTTGAATCGATTTTATTTTGGCATTCAGTCGGTTTATTTCCGCCTCCAAAGGCGCCGTCGCCGCTCGACTCATCTCCAAAGACTTATTTAGCTCCCCAATCTGCTGACCTAAGCAGGTTATTAATTCATCTCCCGCTTTACCGTCACAGTTAGTTTCCGCCCAAACCAAACCGGCGTAAAAACTCAAAAGCAACATAAAAATTAATAGAAATCTCCACTTCATCAACATAAGTTTACCTTATGAATAACCTATTCATGTTAAAATTAGATGTTCATGAAGTCCAAAATCGTCTCTTTTTCCATTTTCCTTATTTTAGGTTTCTTTTCGCTCCTCGTCGTCTCACCTATTTCTGCCGCCTTTGTCACCCCTCGGGGTTCTTGCGGCACGGACGAAATCGACACCGCCATTGGATGCATTTCCACTTCCGTCGATGCCGCCGGGAACTCTTTCTTTGGCTCTGTCATCAAAATCGCCGTTGGCTTGGGTGGTGGTCTGGCACTCCTCCTTATGCTTTACGGAGTCTTCATCGTCACCACTTCTGCCGGTATGCCGGACAAGCTCAAAGAAGGCCAAGAAGTAATCACCTCCGCTGTCTCCGGACTTATCTTCATCATTCTTTCTGTCTTCCTCTTAAACTTAATCGGTATTAATATTTTAGGCATTCCGGGCTTATCATAAAAGGTATGAACGATGTCAACATCAGTAAGCTTTACGATCCCACCAAAGGTACCATTCCCGTCGGTTCTTCCATCTCCGACCTCCTTACTAAAGGGGGGATTAACCTTCTCAATCTGGTCTTTATTCTTCTGGGGCTCTTCTTCTTTACCAATCTGGTCCTGGCCGGCTGGGATTTTATGATGAGTTCCGGTGACCCCAAAAAGGTCGCTATGGCTACTGCTCGTATTCAAAATGGCTTTATCGGCCTCATTATGTCCATTACCGCTTTTATCGTCGTCCGCATCATTACCAATATGCTTGGCCTAGGCACTATTGTCTAGGATATAATTAGCCGGATGAATCCTCCGCTTAAACATGTCGCCATCATGATGGACGGTAACCGTCGCTGGGCACGCGCTCAAGGCTTGGACCCGGTCAAAGGCCATGAATACGCCGCCAATCACACTATCGAACCCCTCATCGAAAAATGTGTTGACCTCGGTATCCCCTATATCACTTTCTGGGCCTTCTCGACCGAGAACTGGAAAAGAGATGAGGCCGAAGTTAAAGGTATTTTAGATATTTTCCGTATTGCCTTCGGGACCCTTGCACTCCGCTTTATCAGTCGTGGGGCCAAACTTCAAATCTTGGGCGACATGAGCCGCTTCCCCGAAGATATCGCCAAAAAGACCTTCGATATGATGTCCAAGTCATCAAAAAATAGCAAAATCACCGTTTCCTTCGCTCTTAATTACGGCGGGCGGGACGAAATCCTCCGGGCAGTCAAGAAAATCATCTCCGAAAAAATTCCGGCTGAAAATCTCACTGAAGAGGTTTTTTCTAACCATCTCGATACCGCCGGCATGCCGGACCCGGATCTTGTCATCCGTACTGGAGGCGAACAACGAACTTCCGGTTACCTGCCTTGGCAATCAGTCTACTCCCAGCTCTACTTCACTCCCGTTTTATTTCCCGACTTCACCCCCGACGAGTTGGAAAAAGCGTTCAGCGACTTCTCCCAAAGGGATCGCCGTTTCGGCGGCAACTCCGCCCCAAAGACGAAATAGAATTTCATTAGTACTTTCTTCACTAAAGCCTTTCTTCTCAAATTTCTCTCTAATTTGTTCATAACTCCCCACCAAAGGAATCTCCCCACCGGGATATTTATAGATATTAATTTCCCTGTGGTTTAATCTCTCGCCGGTAAAACGCATTCTCGTTGGCTGTTCACGCCATATTTTGGATATTTCCATGATTTCTATCCTAAAACGACATTTCTCCCAAACCCTCTCAAACTTCCCGCTCCACCATATACCTCTCAATCCCTTCCAAGTAATCTATAGCCTCAGGATTTAAATCAAATTTTCTGAGGCTCGCCGCTGTCTCTGCCGCTTTTTCAGCCATTTCTCTGGCTGTCTTCACTGAATATTCATATGAACCGCTGTCCTTAATTGCCTTCTTTGCCAAATCAATCTCTTTTTCCGACACTCTTTTCTTACCCCAAACTGCCAGAACCGCCTTTTTCTGTGCTTCGGTCCCCCTTTCCATTACTTTTACTATCAATAGCGTAACTTTCCCTTGTAACAAATCCGAATTAGATGATTTTCCTGTAACGCCTTCCTCTCCGTATAGACCAAGAATATCGTCTTGAAGTTGAAAGGCCACCCCACCCAGTCGTGAATACTCACTTAATGTTGTTAAGACTTCCTCCGACAGTTCTCCCAGAATTCCTCCCATCAACAAAGGATTTTCATAAGTATATAGCGCTGTTTTTGCTCGATGTAGACTCATTACTTTCTCTTCGGTCAGCTCTCCCAACTTCGGTAGGCTCACATCATACGCTTGACCAAAAGCGGTATTGGTGACTCCTCGTAGTAACTGTCTCATCACCTTTTGGGTTTTCTCACCTTCAAAACCGGCCATCAGTACTCTCTCATAGCCGAGACCCAAAACTACATCTCCCAAATTCACCGCCATTGCGTCCCCATACTGCTTATCTTCTTTACCAAAATATTCTTGAGTCGTCGGTAGACCCCGCCTTACTTTATCTTGATCCATAAAATCATCGTGCATCAATAGCGCGGTGTGAACCAACTCCACCCCTTCCGCTACTTGCCACACCCTTTCATCCGGCATCTGACCACTTAGTAAATATCCGTAATAAACAAAACTAGCTCTCACTCTCTTGGCCGACCGAAGATTGTGCTCACTGGCGTGCGCCAACATCTTCTTGACTAACGCCTTTTGGGTTTCATTAAAACCAAAGTTGTGAGCCGCTTCCTCTTTCCAGTATTTTTCCAGTCGTTTATCTGTCTCTTTGGCCAGTTGTTTTAAGCTCTCCTTAGCCGCCTTTCCCAAAGTATCTTTATCCATGACTCGTATTTTACTGTAAAATGAGACATAGCTTATGACCAGTAAATTATTAGCCGTTGCCCTTGAAGACATCTATGCCCCCGGGCAAGCCATGGGCGGCCAAAGTGCCACGATCGGCAAGCTCATCACTCCCATCATTTCCAATGTTTTGATTATCTCCGGTCTCTTTGCTTTCATGACCATCATCTTTGCCGGCTTTAGCTACATTACGGCAAGTGGCGATAAGGGTAAAACTGAGCAATCCCAGAACATGTTAAACTATGGCATACTAGGATTAGTTGTCGTTGTTACAGCTTTCTTAATTACTCGTGTCATCGGTGCTGTTATCGGATTCAAATTTTTCTAAAACATGACCAATTTTTTATCCCCCCTCATCCACACTGTTTACGCCGCCAGCGACATTGTCGGGGTGATTGATGTTCCCTCCGGTGTTCCTTCCGCTACCTCCGACACCACCAATATTATTAGTGCTCTCATTCGTTTCATCGTGGTTATCGGTGGGGTTTTTGCTCTCTGGCAATTCTTGACCGGCGGTCTGGCCTACATTACCTCCGGTGGCGACAAGGGTAAGCTCACTGAAGCCCAAAACAAAATTCAAATGAGTCTTATCGGCCTCGTCATTATCGCCGCCAGTTTCTTGATTATTGCCATCATCAGTCAAGTTCTTTTCGGAGACTTCACCGCTATTTTAGCCCCCAAATTAAAATCCATTTAAGATGTTTAAATTTATTTCTCAAGTCATGGCCGCCGACATTCCCTTAGGGACCGGCATTACCGGCACCGGGCCCTTTCAAACCGTCTTAGATCGTGGGGCTACTCAAACCCAGCTCGGCACTCTTCTTTCCAACCTTATTACCACCCTGACCGTCGTCGGTAGCTTAGCTTTCGTCATTTACTTTACTATGGGTGGACTCAAATGGATCACCGCCGGCGGCGACAAAGCCAAAGTCAGTGAAGCCCAAACCTCCATGACCCAAGCCGCCATCGGTCTCATCGTCATCGTCGTTTCCTTCTTTGTGATTGGTATTGTTGGCGCCGTTCTCGGCATTGATATTCTTAATCCTTTTAAAACTTTATTTGGCTAAATGAAAATACTTCTCGCCCAAAACGAAATCATTAACAAGGCTATCTCCGGCTCAGTGCCCACCGATCCCGGTCGAGGACTAGCTTTTTATATCGCCACCCTTTGGCAGACTGTTATCACCGTTGGTGGGCTCGCCTTTATTATCTACCTCGTTTGGGGTGGTATCGAATACCTCACCTCCGGTGGAGACAAGGCTCGTGTCGATGATGCCCAAAAGAAAATTACCAGTTCCGTCATTGGCATCGTTATCTTAGTCGCTTCTTACGGCATCACTTATTTTGTCCAGCAAGTCTTCAAGATTAACATTCTGAAACCGGTCTTCCCGAACGCTCTATGATCAAGCTTATCTCCCAAGTAATGGCCGCTGGAGACATCGAACTCCCCATTGGCGAAATGGCCACCAAGAATAACTTCTTTGGCTATACCTGTATCGGCCACCTAGTCAGTAATCTCGTCAGTGCTTCTTTCATCATCTCCGGCATTGCCTTCTTTATCTACCTCGTTTGGGGTGGTATCGAATACCTCACCTCCGGTGGCGACAAAGGCAAGACCGAGTCTGCCCGCAACCGCATCACCGCGGCCCTTATCGGGCTTGCTATCGTCGCCAGTAGTTATGCTGTCTACATGATCGTTCTCGAGTTCTTCGGTATCAATCTCGATGCTTTATGTACCGCCAATCCCCTAGGCAATTGAGAAAAATAAAAAGTAGCATATAATTACTCTTAGTCGCATTAATATTATTAAAAAAACAAAAAATATGTCCCTAATTTCTCAAGCTCTCGCCGCCGGCACCATTGGTGTTCCTCAACCGACCGGTATGAAGATTACCGATATCGGTGTTCTTATCTCCCGCGTCATTTCTGTCGCCTTTATCTTTGCCGGCATTCTCACCTTCGCCTTCTTGGTCTACGGTGGTATTGAATGGCTCACTTCCGGAGGTGACAAATCCAAGACCGAGTCTGCCCGCAACCGCATCACCGCCGCCGTCGTCGGTCTCGCTATCGTCGCCGCTTCCTGGGCTCTCATGCAGCTTATCTCCTACTTCTTCGGCGTCGATGTCTTCTCGGGCAATATCAATATTCCCAAACCTTACTAAGTCACTAGTTTAGTAACCAACAAAACTCCGCCGAAAGGCGGTTTTTTGTTTTTCTCATATATAATCTAATTATGCTTTTTCAATTCGCCAGTCCCGCTTATGCCGCCACCACTTGGACAGGTGACTGTGTTTCTGATGGTGTGGCCACCATTCAAGGACTTACTTGTGTTTTAAAAAATGTTATCTCTCCACTTCCCGCCCTAATTGCGTTGGCCGCTGTTGGCATGATCATCATGGCCGGACTTCGTATCATCAATGCCGGTAGTGACCCTAAAGCTCTTGCCGGAGCTTGGTCTTCGTTTACCTATGCCATCATCGGTCTCATCCTTCTGTCCGCCGTCTGGCTTATTCTTATTCTCATCAAGAACTTCACCGGTGCCGATGTCACGAACCTCCAGTTCCAGTAGTCCATCGCTTCTCGTATAATTACATTTAGTGAAGAAATTTTTTCTTATTGTTCTGTGCTTATTTTTCTTTGATCTTGCTTTAGCCGGAGTATCTTTTGCCGCCACCCCCACACCTTCTGTTAGTGCTAGCCCCACGATACCGCCTGGTCCCAATCCTGGCCCACCCATCGGCACTCCTTGTGGCAACACGATGTGTTTGTCAAATGAAACTTGTGTCAAGTATCCTACCGAAGAAGACGAACACTGTGTTCCTACTGACTTTGATCCTCTCGATTGGGAAAGTGTCGGCAAAGATTTACCTCAAGCGTGTGGAAACACCGGTGTTTTTCCACCCAACAGTACTTGTTGGAATAAATTCAAAGACACTCAGACCGATATGAAGCTCTACGAAAAAACTTGTATTTATGAACCCATCGTCCATTATCATGCCGACCGTTACCTCCACGGCAGTGCCGAAGATCAGCCCTTTGATATGTGTGGTATCGGCGAGGGTGGCCCCGGTGTTTCCGCTCCCGGTGGTGGCAACTTCGATTGCACCGTCGGGATGCTTGTTTATACCGATGTTCGCGATGCCGAACTCGGCAGTTATGGCCCGAGCATTGCCGAAGAGGGCGACAAATCCATCGACTACTTAGCCCAAAACTATCTTTTCAATGCGCTTTTTGCCCGACCGGAGGATCTCTCTGAGAAAAATCGGGAAGCCTATCGAACTTACTGGCGTGTTCTTCCGGCGGCCAACCAAGCCAATCTCCGCTCCTTTGTTTTGAATATGGCTCATGATGATTTAATCCTGGATATCAAATTTGATTACACGGACACCAACGGTCTCAAAAAACAAACTTCATTCAAAAATCTTTACGACGCCCTCAGCAAACAAGTCATTCTCTTTCTCCATTTTCCCTTTATTCGCCTCGGCTGTTTAACGAGCTACCCCGTCTGCCCCGAATATGCTCAAGCCACTCGCGAACTTAAACCCATCTTTCAAGACCTTACTGATCTGGCGGTCAAACTGGAAATTCCCCTGGCCACTCCGGCCATCCAAGCATATAACTCCGCTATCGCCGCTTTTGGGGGCGACTTAGATGGACCATACGCCGCCATCACTCCCTTAGACTTTAGTGGTACCCGTGGATATATCGTCAAGAAAAAGGATGAGGCTGAAGAAGAAATCTACAACAAATACGACCAGTGGTTGCGGGACACCTACAACGCTCCTCGCTATGGTTATGATCGACCAAAATTAACTAACATTTCCCGCGAGAGTCTCCCTTATGTAGGAGCCACTTATCAAGGACTCCTCTCTCCCAAGTTCGGCATGCTCCCCTCCTTTCAACCTCAATGGATTGTCGATAAATACGCTACTCCCAGCGGCATCTCCGATTACAAGTTGGGCAATCTCCCCTCGGACCTGCCCGAAGTCAAAATCGCCAAACGAAACTTCTTGGAAACTCTCAAGGAAGAAACGGCTGCTCTGACTTCCAACCCTCTCGGTTGGATCTCCACCAAAATCCGTAGTTTCTTTACCCCCGACGATCAACTCAAGGGCTATACCAAAAAAGATGTCGACAATGATAACGAAACTATTCGCCAAGCTTATGTCAACATGCAATACTGTCCGCTTCCGCTTAGCTACCATCTTTTATCACCCAAAACTGTTCCCAAATCGCCCGACGATCATCATCAAGTTATCTATATTCCCGGCGACAAACTTATTTGGAACTATACCCCGGAACGGATTAGCCTAACTCCGGAATATAAGTGTTCTATAAACAACAAAACTAAAATTAAAACTTGTGGCTGGACCGATCCGGTTTGCCCGGGTGACGATGAACACTATCAAGTTGGCTCCGAGTGTTTCAAACGCAAGTGGTCCGTCGAAGGTATCAAACACGGTAAAGCCCTAACTGTTCTCAATAATCCCAAACAAACCGATATCAAAGAAACAGTCGCCGGCAATGATAAATTTTCCTTTTTCAAGATGATGCTTCCTTCCGGCGCCAGTAAAGTAACCGATGCCAGCATCGATGCTCCAATTGCCAAACATTTTTCTTCCGATGGAGGTGCTGCCACGGGACCAAACGGTACTTCTGATATCCTCAACCCCGGTGTCCCCATTAACCGAGTAAACAATCTCGCTCAAGACTCCATGCATATTCTTCAAAACTGTTGGACCGTCCCCGGTGATCTCCAAAACTCTCCCCGCTGTGCCCTTGTCTTTCCTCCCGAAGCTTCTGTAAGTGCTTGTACCGGCGAGGCTTTTAAGAAAATTATTGGCGACAAAGATAAACCCTCGGGGGCCGCAGACAGTTACTTCAACTCCTTTATTAGCCCTAATCTCACTCCGGAAGTGATTACTGCTTACGCCGTGGCCGAACAAAAAACCGGGGTGCCGTGTGAAGTTCTGGCCGGTATTCATTTCAAAGAAGGTAGTAATAAACCCGACCAAGATCTCCAAAGTGGTGCTCCCTTAGGTGGCCGTTCTTTGGAAGAATCTGCCATTCAAGCCGCGGAAGAGTTAAAGGGCAAAGCCGGTGGCGACATTACCACCATGAACCAGCTCATCAAAGCGCTTTCTTACTATAACGGTGGAGGAAATAGTAACTGCCAAGCAGGTGGCAGCTCGGCCTGTGCTCCGACCGACCGCTGTGGCCAAACCGTCGCATGCACCGTCGATGTCACGGCCTGTAAATGTGCCGGTGGTCCGCAAGCTGGTTCCTGTCGGGCAAACTGTTCTAGCGGTTTCGCTTATCCTTTAAGTTACAACTACTGCCCTCCCGCTTCCACCGGCTACGATGATCCCTATGTCACCAATCTCTGGAAATCTCCCGTCCACGACAAAATGTATATTTTATATATGTACGACTGTACTCAGACCAGACCTTATCTCGATTCTCGTCCCGGCACTCTAACTGTCGCCCTCGAACTTTTACTCAAAGAAGGAGCTAGTGCTTCCACCTCAAAAAATCAAACGGCTAAATAAATATGAACAAAAAAATCCTTCTCACCATCATCACCCTTGTTCTCTTTGTTATTTTTGTTGTTCTCGGTATTCTTCAATACCGCTCTCAGCGGGCCGCTCTCAAGGAAACCATTCCCCTTATCTCCACCACCCCAACTCCTTTTGTCTCCCGCCCTGCCGCCCAGATCACCCAAGAGCCCGGCATTCCCCCGCAAGTCGATACCAAAGAGGCCACCAAATTAATTCCCAACGAAGCCTCTCTGATCGAGAAAGACAAAATCTTTGATTACCTCCCCCTGCGTCAGGAAAACTTCGCCACGAGTGTCGGCATCAACACCACTATTAACATCTACTCCTTTGCCTACGATCCCGACTCCAGTATTCGTCTCGAAATTTATGGCATTAATTACAACGACTCCTCGTTGACCGGGCCGAATGCCATCGCTTTTAAAGAATCCTTCCTGGAAGCCAAGAAAAAACTCCTTGCCTATAAAGTTGTTCTTAAAAATCTCCAAATCATTTACGGCAACCGCCAATATATCCAAGACACCGCCGCCTTCTGGGTCAGTGCCTTCAAGCTCCTCGACTAATTTAGACTTCCCCCCGCTTTTTTGCCACAAAAAAAGGTGGTCTTTCGACCACCAATATTTTTTATTTTTTTGAAAAATTGGATTTTAAAAAATATAAAAATAGTCCCAAGGCCGCGAGAATTCCCACAATCACCATTCCAAGAAAAAAGAGAACCATTGCACCTTGAAAAAATGAGCCTAAAACCGCTAAAATACCGACTTTGTCAAGAATCATCACAATTACCAATAAAGGAGCACTCACTATAGTTACAATCCCCA
>JAHFKQ010000075.1 GCA_023245265.1 Candidatus Collierbacteria bacterium | reverse complement strand
TTATTTCATACTCCATTACAACCCTATCGATTATGGCGTCCATGTTAGAAGTGGTTACAATGATTTTGGACAAATGATGGATGCCGGGGTCTCGACTGTCAGAAACATGTTTACCATGCATCATGGTGCCAATCTAAACAACTCTGTTCAAGAAGGATATTTAAAAAATCCCTTGGCCATTTTGGCGGGGTATCTGATCATTTTTTCTCTGTCTTTTGGGATATTTTATCCAAACAACAGGTCCCAGCACACCAGGATAAAATTGGTTCTCTCTGTCCTTATTGTCGTCTTTCTTTTTTTGGCCACCGGTCCAAATCCGCCTTTCGGTTTTTTATATGAATTTCTGGTCACTAAAGTCACTCTCTTGGCATTTTTAAGAACCACGGCCGGGGCTGTTTTATTCCTCTCACTTTTTTATACTTTATATCTCTATCTTCTGGTCGAGGAAAATAAAAAATATCAAAGACTCTATATTTTGGGTAGCATTGCGATGATTTTTTTGTTAGGGTATCCAATTATTTTTGGATCTTATTATAATAATGTTTCCAAGCCTGGAAAATCGGTAAATACTTTGGAAAAAGGTTATATTTTACCGGATGATTATCTCAAAGTCGCCGACCCCCTGAATCATCTTTATTTGGATCAAAAAACCCTTTATCCGGACGCCGATCCTCATTATATTCATACCGATTGGGGCTATTTCGGTCCCCCGATTTACTATTTTCTTTATGACAATTATCCACTTTTCAAAGACCGTATGGTTTCCTCTCCGGCAAATCATACCGTTGGTTTGATATTTGTTGACAAATCAACGGCAACCAGGTCTGCCTATATCCACCAAGAGGAAGATACCCAGATAATTTCCTCCGGGATCATTCAAGTGACTGCTAATGATCGGGGCACCTTTATTCCTCATTTGCAAATTATTGATAGCTCTCCTTCTGCCGGCGAGTCGTTGGAGTTTTTAAAGATCAATCCTACCAAATACCGGCTGGTTCTTCACCGTGTCAAGGACGACTTCCAAATAAACTTTTCCGAGCAATTTAACCTCGGTTGGCAGATCTATCCGGGCTTTACCCTTCCTGCACAAAAATCTCAGTCACCTTCAAATTGGGCGGCTCAATACCATCTTTTTGAAGGGAATAGCTTAGATCAAGCTACGGTTAACGAAGTATCCGGTTATCTTGAAGCTGGTGAGATCTCGACTTTAGGGCGGCTTCAACCTCGACAGAAATTACACTATCGTTGGGAACAGGGTTTAAAGAAACTTGACCATCTGGAGGCGTACAGCATTGACTTTATTTCCAAGAAATATCAGGGGACAATTCAAAATAATAACTTGCCCAGAAACTTATTTTGGGAAACATGGACTAGCCAGACGATTACTAGTCTTAACCATCAGGTGCTTAATAACTATGCTAACTCCTGGACTGGAAATGTCAACGAGGTCTGTAAAATATCTAAGAACTGTATCCGCCACAGTGATGGTAGTTTTGATATAGAACTGGTCATGGAGTTCTGGCCACAAAAATTATTTTATTTAAGTTTAGGGCTTTCACTACTTAGTGCGCTACTGTGTGTGATCGGCTGGTTACTTACTCGTCAAAAAAGTCAACGGCAATGAAAAAAAATCTTCAAATCATTCTCATCTCCATCGTCCTCTTTGGCTTAGGCCTTTTTAGACTTTTTAGCCATCTTCAGGAAAATGGCTTTGGCTTATTCTACCTACTCACCAATGGCAAGGAAGACAACCTGGTTTTTACCAAGCAAGATGAGTTGTTAAAAGGGGATACTATTATTGGGAAATTTTTTTCACCCCAGCCCAATTTAGGCACCGTCTCAGTTCGTTTTTCCAATCATAATCGAGATAGTCACGACACCTTAATCTTTCGCCTTAAAGAAATTGGCAGCAATACTTGGTTTTATACTGCGAGCTATAATACCGATCAATTTCGAGCCGGAAATCTTTTCCCTTTCGGCTTCCCTATAATCAAGGACTCCGCCAATAAAACCTATGTGTTTGAGTTGGAGTCGGCGCGCGGGGCTACCGGCAGTGGCATCTATTTGGATCGCAGGGAACCAAGCTTTACAATCGTTTCCTTTTTTGATCGACAAGAATTATTTCAAAACCCCAGAACTACTGTTTTTTTTCTGATTACCAAATTCTTGAATATTTTTGCCACCAGAGAAGAGATCTACTTAGGACTGGTTTACTTCTTACCTCTGATTCTCTATCTCCTTTATCTTTTATCCGCCTTTACCAGTTTTCAGTTTCTTCCGGGTATTATTCTAGTCTGCATCGGATTTGATATCTTTTGTCTGAAAGAGAGTCATGACTCATATTTTATTTCCGTTGGTTTATTGTGGTATTTGACAGTTTTTAAATTCAAATTCGATTCGAGCTTAACCGGTCTTGGGTCCATGATTCTTTTAATCATTACTCCCTTTCTGGGACTGGCCGGACTTACCGGCTGGGCCGAAAAAACCGCCACCTGGTCATTTTTGTTTCTTTCGTTCGCCATCTTTCAGCAGGTCTATGAAGCTAAGCATGTCATCAGACCTTACTTTTCCTTAGCAAAATTTATCTCTAATCTCGGAGATTTTTCTGTCTCCACTCCCATCATTAAGAAAGTATTTTATCTTCTTCTTTTGATAGCCACTGGCTATTTTTTCATAAATATTTTTTCTAAAATAAAGCATGGTTTTGCCTTATTTGCCGAATTTTTCCCGGAGTTTAGACTTCACCCCTTGGCCATTGTCTACGGACTAATCTTAGGACTCCTTATCTTCTTTGTGGTGATGTTGATTTTCAAATATTGGAAACTATTTTTCGATCACAAATTGTTATTTGTTCTAGTGCTATTTATACTTTCCCAGTCGATCGGCCTGATAACCGCC
>JAHFKQ010000074.1 GCA_023245265.1 Candidatus Collierbacteria bacterium | reverse complement strand
TACGGACCGTTCTGGTCGCCCTCAAACACCGGACTACTCAGATGACCAATCCGGCTTTTCTTTTCCTTGGTACGGCACTCACCGGCGTCCTTCTAACCTATTTTCTGACTCCCGCCAGTGTCGCTTCCCTGGTTTTGGGACTGGTCTGTCTCATCGGCCTCACCGTCGAATTCAAGATTTTGGGTCTTAAAAATACTAAGGATGTCAGTCTCAGCCTTTCGGCCAAAAGTGAGCCGGAGACCTTTTATCAAAACCTTTCGGACGATCACCGTCTTAGTCCCTACAGCGTCGTTCTCCCTTGGATAGTGACACTTTTGTCCGTCGTTATCCTTTCTCTTTACTGGGTTTATGCTATTCCCGCTTACTCGGGCAGTATGGAAATCAAAGCCGCCGAAGGCCTCATCAATACCAACCCCATGGGCGCCTATCTCAAAGAAGTCAACGCCACCAAACTCGATCCATTTAATAGTAGCTATCCCATGCTCTTGTCTCAATTCTTCAAAAATGCGTCTTTGGCTCTCTTAAATAAAAAAGAAGCGACCACCGAAGATAAGAAAAATGCCACCGATTTTATGCAACGGGCTATCGACTACGGCAAGCAGTCCGCTTCCCTTAATCCCTACAATGTTCAGGTCTGGGAAAATCTGGCCGGTATTTACCAATCATTCATTGGTGTCGCCGATGGCGCCCAGAACTTCGCGGTTTCTCACCTGGCCCAAGCCATCTCCCTCGACCCCACCAATCCCGAACTCCGTCTGAAACTAGGTGTCCTCTTCTTCAATTTGGGAGACGCCGACCAAGCCGTCAAGCTCGTTGGCCAGAGTATCGAGCTCAAACAAAACTGGGACATTCCCTACTACAACATGGGGCTCATCTACCGCGGTAAGAAGGACTACTCTCGGGCTCTCCAGTACCTCAAGGCGGGACTTCCCTACACCGAAGTGAACTCGGATAACTACCTCAAATTCCAACAAGAAATCACCGCTCTCCAGAAGATGATGCCCACTCCGGAAGCCTCTCCCTCGGCTACGACCAAATAACCTGCCTTGACTTAGGTTTATCTTTACTATAAGATACCGCATCGTCCCCTCATAGACGAAATCCCCCTCCGCTCATAGGCCTCAGCCTACCCGAGCACCCGTAAGGAGTACGATGAACCTTAAATTTAGGCCAATAATTGAAGTCTTGAAAGATAAACATGATGATGAATTTGTCTTAGTCACTGCCCCCCATCCGGTCACCGATCGAATGTGGGACATCCTCCACAACACCGATGCTATCTTCGACATCGGAGTCTATGACATGGTACGGGAAAGCCCAACTCAATTCAGCTTCTCGCCCAATCCGGGTTATGACTTTGATCAGGTGAGGTCCATCGTCGCCATGGGCACATATATGGCTAATTCCTCCCGGGATTTCTTCTCCTTTTGGAGTCAGGGCTTCGAATTTCATTATCTCGAAATCCGTAAGGAAGTAGAATATAAATTTCCCGATTCGATCGATTACGATCTGGCCAAGTTCGTTTATCAGTCATGGATCATCCAGGAAGCGACTTACAAGCTCAATCGAGATTACGAAACTAAGATCGCTCACGCCGGCATCAATAATCCGGGCATTACTCAAGCTCGTCTGGAAAAAGCCCAGGCAGCCGAAAATCGACTCTTCTACGCCAATCCGGCCGACTTCGGTCTTACTGAGAAAGTTAAGCAGGAACGCCTGGATCTGATTTCCAGATATCTTCGTTTGCTCGAAGAAGATCATGTTTCCATGATTGAACTAAGCCAGAAAACTCAGGCTGTACAGGCCTCAGCCCAAACCGCCATCAATCACTGTCTTAGGTTGATTGAACTGGATGGAATTGAACCGGCCTCAACGATCGCAAGTTGGCAAAGAGCAATGACTACTATTCAGACTTGTGCCGAAGAATTAGCCAAACTGAGGAACAAGTTCGACGAGAATAAAGGCTCTGAAATCCTAAAAAAGATCCTCCTTTGGGCCCCTCCGGCCAAATAGCCTACCAAAACCCCGCCTGATGGCGGGGTTTTTCTTTGTGGACCCTATCGGACTCGAACCGACTACCTCTTCTATGCCATAGAAGCGCTCTACCAGGTGAGCTAAGGGCCCAACAGGGTCTATTTTACTATGTTTTGCCTCGATTATAAACCCAAGCTCCAGCCTCAAATACTTGACAAAACGAGCTTAAAGTGGTATTATAGGACTATCGCGTAATTCCACAAAAGGAGCTTACCTTGAAAATTTCATCTCGCAAGTACTTCTGGACCGTTGTGGCTGTCGCCTTGGTGGCCTCGTCCTTACTTTCAGGTTGCGGTGCCCCTCAGGCACCCTTAACCAGATACGATCAGCTTTCCAACACTGCCCTCTTCGGCCGCCATCCCTTAATCGGAGTCACGATTGAAAGTGGTTTTGAGGGACAGATCTCCGGCGGGTTTTTTCTCTTCGCCGCTGATGTCCATGGCCAAATTGCCTCCACCACCAATTACATTTTTAATTGGAATCCCACTGCCGGAAAATCCATCTGGACCAATATTCCCCGTTCGATGATCGTCGTCAATATCGTCGAAGGTCAAAAGCAGCCGGAGTTTGAGATTATCTTCAAGGAAGATTGGTTAATTAATCCACCCAATCCTTTCCGTGAAAGCATCGATATCACTCAAAACGAGGTCCGTGACTATGTTTACACCGAAGGTTCAAAATTGAACCTCAATAACTTCATCGGTCCGGACAGTGTCGACATCGTCAATGTCTACATTTCCCCCGAAGATCTTCTCCCGACCAAGTAATTTGTTCCCGACCCCGCCTTCCCGGCGGGGTTTTTATTGCTAAAATACATCTACGGGCTCGTAGTTAAACGGTAGAACATGGCATTCGCATTGCTAAGATGGGGGTTCAATTCCCCCCGAGTCCACAATTTATAAATTTTTCCCTCGGG
>JAHFKQ010000023.1 GCA_023245265.1 Candidatus Collierbacteria bacterium | reverse complement strand
GGAAAACTTCGACAACTCCCCTGCCATCGTCGAGATTCGAGGAGCGGCCGGTGGTGACGAGTCCAAGATCTTTGCCGGGGACCTTCTCCGCATGTACTCCCGTTTTGCCCAGAACCACGGCTTTACTATTGAGGCCATCGACGAAGGGGTTATCAAAGTTAGCCGTCCGGATCGTTCTCTCTGGGATCATGGTGCTTATGAGACATTTCAATATGAGTCCGGCGTCCACCGAGTCCAGCGAGTGCCGGATACCGAGTCTGCCGGACGGATACATACCAGCACCGCTACAGTGGCTGTCCTGCCCGAGATTAAACCTAATCAGCTGGAAGTAAGGGACCAAGACTTGGAGTGGCAATTTACCCGGGCTGGCGGCCCCGGAGGCCAAAAT
The DNA here is from genome assembly GCA_023245265.1 of Candidatus Collierbacteria bacterium. Taxonomy (GTDB): domain Bacteria; phylum Patescibacteriota; class Microgenomatia; order UBA1400; family MFAQ01; genus UBA10133. The sequence goes on along the minus strand of JAHFKQ010000023.1, from coordinate 11,533 downwards.
GTGAACAAGGTGAACACGGCCGTCCGTCTGACTCACCTCCCGACCGGCCTCACCGTCTTTGTCCACGAGGAACGCTACCAGGCTCGAAACAAAGAGATTGCCCTCAATATGATCCGGGCCAAGATCTGGCAAAAAGAAGAAGAAAAACGCCTCAGCGCCCAGTCCGACAAACGATCCCAGGCTGTTGGTTCCGGCATGCGCGCAGAGAAGGTCAAAACCTACAATTTCCCCCAAAACAGGCTCACCGACCATCGTATCGACAAATCTTGGCACAACCTCAAGGAAATCATGGAAGGCCGGCTCGATGAGATGCTTGAGTTCACTCTCGAGGCCTTCAAAACCATCTCCTAATCTAAAATCGAGTAAAACACCCCCCAGACTTGCTATATAGCCTCGAATATGATAGTATATAGGCTATCCTAGTTCCCTAAAATTCATAACCATGCCAGGAGGCAAAATTGAATAAAATCTATGCCGTAAATACGCTAGACTTTTATCTTTCGTTGGCCGGAGTATTCCTTCTCCTTTTAGTCCTGCTTCACTTTTTCCCTGGGCTTGTCCCATTCGGTCTCTATCAGCTGCTCTTCTTCAAATATAGCTGGGTGACCATGAAGACCATCCCCTGGACTCTTCTATTTTTTGGGCCTGTCGTTACACTGTTGTTTAGACTCTTTAGCAAAAGTCCAAAACAAGCAAATCGAGATGTCTTGAGACAATTCGATTATAAAATCTGGACTAGTATCAAAGCAGGTATTTTTGAAGAAATTGCCTTCCGATGGCTTCTCTTTTTCTACCTGATAATAATCTTTACTTTAGACAATCTCTTGTTAAATTGGTTGTCCACAGTGGGCTTTATCAGCGCTGTTCTCTCTCTCCCCTGGTGGGCACTGGGACTGGTATTGCTTGCCATAAACCTTATTGCCATGGTTGCCTATGCCCTTGGGGTAGACAAAAAGACAGGCTGTACGGTAATGATTCTTTCCTTGTTCATCGTCATTCCGGTCTTCTTAATTGATCTGACAGTCATCTTGGCTCTTCTTAAGGTTTGGTATGTGGTTGCGGCAATACCGATTATCAACTTCCTGACGCTGGGAAAACTTGCTCCCCAGCTTTTGGGATACTCCTGGATGGTCGGTGCCGCCCTGATTACCTCAAACTGGCGCTTCGGCAACGGCCACGCCAGCCAAGGACCAATCGGTTGGCTGGATTCCCTAATCTTCGGTATGTTGATGTTTTGGTTTACTTTCAATTTTGGCCTCTTTTTCGCCATGTTGATTCACGCCGCCTATGACATTCTTGTAAATTTAATTGTTGCCGGCGACGCCGCCCTCGAACTAGCCATAACCTAGTGTTCTAAACCCCCCGCTCAAAAAGCGGGGGTTTTTATTGGGCGTGGTAAAATTCCTCATCCTAATTTCAGGAGGTCTTTAAAATGTCTATGTCTTATGGCTATGATGAATCAAACAGATTGGCCAGAGAAGAAAAAGCGGCCAAGAAAAAGAAAGAGGAGGATACAAATATGTTCACTGGTGGCAATGAAGAAGATGAATTTCGTCGCCTACGGGCCGAAGCAGTTTTGCGAGGTAGCAAACATGTTGATCACTTCGCTCAGGACATGAACGACACTCAGCCGGTCAAGGCCGTCCGCAAGCCCATCAATTATTCCGAACTGGAAGATACCAAGCCTCGCCAAGCTTTTACGCCGACCGAGCTGGCTCCCAAACCGAAGTTTAACTGGGTCGCCTTTTTCGTCATGGTGCTCTCCATCGGTGGCGCCCTGATCGTTGGCTACTTCATTCCCGGTCCCTTTGATGAGTTTCTGGCGACGGTCGTGATTTCCTCGGTCTACGGCTTTTTGAACGCCCACGACTTCAAGCTCAAAAACATCTTTAAGAAATAGACTTCTCTACCCCGCCATCCGGCGGGGTTTTTTGGACTTACTTTTTGGCTACCCCCCCGGAAATAATGCCTTTGAGAACTTCCAAGGCTTTATCCATTTGGTTATCGGCCGTCGGATTCTTTTCATCGTACTTGTACTCCACTTTGACATCCGGTTCCAAGCCATTGCCATGTATATTCCGACCCGAAGGTAACAGCCACTCGGCTACTGTGATATGAATACTGGAGCCATCGCCAATTTCCTGAGCTTCTTGAACCGTTCCTTTACCAAAGCTTTTTTCACCGATCAGTTTAGTCCCCAATCTTTCGCTCAGCGCCCCCGCTAAAATCTCGGAAGCGGAAGCCGAGCCACGGTTGATCAAAACCACAAGTGGCATACCAATCAACTGACCCTTACGGTTCACATTCCCAATCTCGGTTTTGTGACGGTCTCTTTGCTCGACCACTACCCCACTGGAGATAAATTCACTCCCGAGTTCTACCGCCCTCTGTAAATATCCTCCCGGGTTGTTTCGAACATCTAAGATAATTCCGACTGCTTTTTTGGCTTTTACCTCGGCCACCATCTTTTCCCATTCGGTTAGGGTCTGTTCGCCAAATTTGTTTACTCTCATTACGGCTACCTTTCCCCCATCCAACCACTCCAACTCGGTAGATGGTACATTGATTAAGTCTCGCACCAAAACCACCTCCCGAGATATCTTTTCCCCTTCTCTAAAGATAGTCAGTTTGACCTCGGTGCCTTTGGGACCACGGATTAAACTCACAGCATCATCGATGGTCATGTCCCCGGTATCTTTACTGACTTTCTTTTGCTCATCCACAATCTTCAGTATCAAGTCACCTGCTTTGAGGCCGGCTTTCATGGCCGGGCTACCCTTTATCGGTGTCATGACCGCCAGATTTTTTTCGACAAAGCCCAGCTGGATTCCCACACCACCAAACTCTCCCTGGAGATCTTCTTTGGAACGGCTATTTTCGACCGGTGGAAAAAAATTGGTATAAGGATCTTTTAGCGAAGCGGTCATCCCTTCGGCGGCTCCATACATCAAGCTGTCGGTTTTAATATCTTCCGGTCGGAGGTAATCTTTCTTCAGCCGAGCCAAAACTTCATTCATCACTCTGGTATCTACCATTGATTCGGACTGAAAGCGGCTTTCGACGGAGTAAACGCCATACTTATATCCTCCGAAACTAACCACGGCCAATACCAAAGCCCCAATTAAATACTTACGCACAACTACGATTTTCATGGGCAGAAAATAATTTTACTAATTTAGACCTTATCTACAAACGGCAGTAAGGCAAGGTGTCTTGCGCGTTTAATAGCTCGGGCCAATCTTAGCTGATGTTTTTCACAAACACCGGTAGTCCAACGGGAGACAATTCTCTTTTTAGGAGAAATACCAACCGCCAGTGAATCTAGGTCACGGAAGTTCGGCTCCGCCTTCTTGGTACAGAACGGACAAGGCTTACTGGACTTTCTAATTTTTTTAGTTTTTTTGATCATGTTAGTTATTTATATTAAAACGGTATTTCGTCACTGGCGGCCTTATCGGCGCTCTCATCGGCAGCGGAAAAGACTTCGTCGGCCGGAGAGATTTGTTCGGCCATTGATTCTCTCTTCATAGGGGCGGCTTCGTAGCCGTCGGAGCTGGTTTTGGGAGTGCCCAAGGCAATCATCTCTTCGATGACCACTTCGGTTACTTGGCGATCGGTTCCCTCTTGGGTTTTCCAAGCTCTGGTCTGGAGTCGTCCTTCGACAAAGGCTTTTTGACCTTTGACCAAGAGTTGACTACAAATTTCACCTAGTTTTCCCCAAGCCACAATACGGTGAAATTCCACTCCTTCTTGCTTTTGGCCGGAAGAATCGGTCCACTCGCGGTTCGTGGCGATACTAAAGGTACACACGGCGGTGCCCTGAGGCGTGTACTTGAGTTCCGGATCTCGGGTCAAGTTCCCTATCAAAGTAACTCTATTTAGACTTCTTGTGCTCATATTTTCAGGATTAAATCCTAATCATTAAAAATCTTAGCATCTTGTCATCCATCTGTAGGTCCTTTTCCAGGAGCCGGACAGACTCGGACGAGCCCTCGATCACGAGCATGAGGTAGTATCCTCGACTCTGTTTTTTAATCTCATACGCCAAGGTTTTCGTTCCCCATTTATCCACACTAACCACTTTGAGAGCGCGTTTCTTGCACTTCTCAGTGATCGTTTTTTCCACTCCGACTTCATTCTCGGTGGTTGGATAGATGACAACGAGCTCGTATTGATTTACGACGCCCTTGGACGGTTTGGTTTCTGCGGTTGTCTTTTTGGCCATATTTTTTAGTAATTAACTTGCCTATTTTACTACAAACCCGGCCTCAGTGCCCAACAAACCTTGACAAACATTGTTATAGGTCGTAAAATCCCTCAAGAACTTTTAATCCCCGCTTTGGAGGCAAAATTGGCAGGAATCATCGTTATAATCGCCGTTTTGTGGCTTTGGTACCTTACCTGCATCAACCTTCTATTACTCTTTGGTACCGCCACCAGCATTAATGTGACGGCTTTCGGCCTCATTTTCATCGGCCTTTCGATCTGCCTGATAGGTTTTATCTTAATCGAGATATTAAAGAAATAACCACTATATCCGCCTTCGGGCGGATTTTTTGCCACAAAAAGACCCCGGGACAACCCGGAGCCAAAAGATCAACTATTTAGGAACCTAAAAATCGGGATTACCATCAAAATTAAGATAATCCAGCCGAGACCGACCAAAATCGTGCCGTAGCCCCAAACTACGATGGAAGCGGCAAACGCGAAATATAGCCAGATCGCCACCGAAAGCACTTGAAGAAACCCTACGCGGTCCATGAACAAAATAATGGGCCAAACAAAGGCGACCAAGCCCCAGAAGACTTCATAGTGAATCCAAATAGCCACCACCGGCATGCCAAAAACCAAGATTATCAGCACGAATAACGGCAACCAGCCTAATTTTTTCTTCAAAGAATCAAGCACAGCTTCCTCCTCTGTTTATCAAGTTACGGAACTGGCCTATTATACCTCTAGCTCCCGATCATAAACTCCACCACATCCCCATCCTTCATGACATAGTCTTTGCCTTCAAAACGAACCTTACCCTTCTCCGCCGCTTCCTTCCAACCGCCAAAAGAGACGAACTCTTCGTAGGCACAGACTTTGGCCTTGATAAACTTCTTTTCGAAATCCGTATGGATCACGGCCGCTGCTTGCGGGGCTTTGGTCCCGTTCTCGATGGTCCAAGCCCGGCTTTCGGTCACGCCGGTGGTCAGAAAACTAATGAGTCCCAAAGCTTCGTAGGCTTTTCTGATCAACTTGTCCAGTCCGGACTCCTTAATCCCCAGATCGGTCATAAATAGCTGAGCATCTTCGGCCGACAGGCTGGACAATTCGGACTCGATTTTCGCACAAATATACAAGTTCTCCCCCATTTCTTCCCTCAGTCTCGAGTCATCCTCACTGACATTAAAGACTTTTATTTCCTTCTTCATCGTCAAGAGGCCCAAATCTCTGGCCAATTCCCAATCATCAGTCCCCTCCAAAATAGCTCTGGCCGGCTTGCCGGCGTTTAAACCTTCAAAAAGTTTTTCCACTACTCCCCTTTTCTTTTCCATCTCTTTTGTTTTTAACTCTTTGTTGTCGCGAACCTTCACGACCGTTTCCAAGTCTTTCAGAATCAGCTCCGTCTCGATCACTTCATAATCTGTTTTGGGATCTACCGAACCTTCTTTGACGATTTCGCTATCCTTAAAGTCCCGCAAAACCTGGAGGATGACATCTACATCTCTAATATGAGTCAGAAATTTGTTTCCCAGCCCGGCTCCTGTAGCCGCCCCGGCTACCAGTCCCGCAATATCGACAAATTCCACTGTGGCCGGCACCACTTTGACACTTTGGGATAACTTAGCCAGAACCGTAAGTCTTTCGTCCGGCACTTCCACAATACCTACATTGGGTTCAATCGTCGCGAAGGGATAATTGGCTACCAGAGCCTGCTGGCGCTTCAAAAGCGCGTTAAAAAGGGTCGACTTCCCCACATTTGGTAAACCCACGATGCCAATCTTTAATCCCATGAGCCTATTTTACTGTAAAAATCCCGCCGGTTACGGCGGGATATTAAAAAACTATTACAAAGGAGGCAAGAGGGACCCATACCAGAAGAAAAGCAGTAAATCCTTATTTTTATTGTAAGACTCGACTGCTACCTTGTCCCCAAAACTCAAAAGCCAGTTCAAGACTTTTTTCTCTGATACCTCAAACTTGCCCAAGTGGACCACTATTTGTCCCACAATATCGGCCAGCACCAGTTCTTCTTCATCCATACCGCATAAGACAAATTGATGTTGTTTCTCATCCTTATTAAAAAATCTTTTTTGAACCGCATGCTTGTGTACAAACGATCTGATTCTTCTTTCCGAAGATTTTATCTGCACGGGAAGCACTCTTTTGCCACCGCCCAATTTCATCCACTTGGCAAAAGAAAACTTTGTCCAAACGAACATGTCGTATCCGGCCGCATCTTCTGCACTATTCGGGACGGTTTCTTCTATCTTAGTTACCCACGGCCTCTCGGAAAAAACTTTGCTGACGGTTCTACAAGCTTCTTTGCCGCGCTCATCTGAATTAACGACTTGGGGTCGTTTCAATACTAACCTCCTATGTCAAAGATCTGCAGACAATTCTACTCTAATTCAAAAATGAAACTACCCCCAATTTAGAATTAATTTCGTTTCGCTATCTCGGTTTAATCTTTCGCCAAAATGATTCGACCCATCCGAGAAGAAAATAATCGGCCCCGATATAACCCGCAACTCTCCAACCCAAGATCAAGAATATTTCTACCAGAAACATCATTGGATTGGTTGCCGCCGTCCCGGCCATCATAAAGTTCCAGTTCATGAGAGCTCCAAAAAATGCCGACAGCCCGACAAAAGCACCGGTAATTAGTGCGACTCCGACCATCATCTCTCCGCAAGCAATCAATTTTCCAAACCAAACAAAAGCGTTAGCATCTAGCATTGACTGCAAAAAAGAACGATACCAATCATAGGCTATGGCCCCGCTACCACTGGCATTCACTATGACAGCTTTTACCCAATAGCCCTTCAACGCCAGACCCGATTCCATCCATGCCGGGTTGGTAATTTTATGTAGACTGGCACTCACCCACTCCCACCCTACCCAGACTCTTAAGGGTAGAAATAACAGCGAAAATATTTTATTGGTAAAAAGCGGCAAAACTGTTGGTTGTTCTAACTGAGTCTTAGTCATAATTATTTATTAATAACAAATATTAGCGCGTGACTATTTTGAGTCTTGGTTGAGACAGGGTCATCTCTCCCCAAGGGTTTTTACCTTGAATATAATAACTATTTTGACCTCGCCAAATGGAAACAGGCTTACTGTAAAAACTGGACCGGACTCCGCTGTCTACCGAAATTTCACTGTTATCGACGGCCCGATGATTGGTATCGTCGTAAAGCCTCACCGATCCATAGCCATTCTCGATCCAACCCTGCCAAGAAATTTCTACCGACGAACCATAAAGTGAAGCATCCAAAGCAAAGTCGGTCCCAGACATCTTGGTCCATTCACTCGCATTGACGGTTCCCCCACTGAGCACCATAAACTGTTCTTTGAGCTTGCCGGTAGCTTTTGGTTTTACCAAACCGGTATTTCTCTCTAGTGTCCAAACTCTGTTTTCCAAAGCCGTCACTCGCTCTTCGATCGTCATGGTCGTGGAAGCCGCTAAAACCTCCGGGTCCTCCGAAGCCGGTCGGGCGAACAAACCATAAACCTGCCATCCCGCCAAACTCAAGACCATCAATATTAATGCTCCCGGAACCCATTTTGACCTCATATTTTAGTCTACCATAATCAAGAGTTTGACCTATAGGTGTATAATTCAGATGAGTAAAATTCAGCCTGGTTCCTTAAAAATCTAAGGCTAAAAAAGGAGATCCCCCATGATGTGTCTTTCCGTTTGTCTTGCCTGGTATTGGTGGCTCTTAATCGTAATTGGGATTATTGTTCTTTACGCTACCGGCACTGCTCCCATCGTCGGGGCCATACTGGTGGCCGTAATTCTGGCCCTTCTTTTCATGGCCTCAATGAACTCCATCGCCGGCCTTTACCCGATCATCTGGCTATTGGTCATACTGGCAATCATCTTGAGCCCGGAAACTTGGCCCATCATAGTTGGCTTTGCCATTATCGCCCTGATCGCCCTCCTCTTCTGGAAGATAATCGTTATCATCGGCCTCATCCTTGGCTTTCTGCTTTTTCTCCTTCTGGGATGACAGACTAGGCACAAACCTTGACAATCCCCTGCCTAACTGCTATTATAGGCCATCTCAGTTCGTTCAAATCTTTGGAGGCTAAATGAATTTCCAGAAAGTCTTCCCCATTCTCAAGGCAATATATCAGTTCTTAGTCGGGTTTGCCTACGGTGCCTCGCTAGCCGCTGTCGGGCTCTCCATTACAGCCGCTTTTTTGGTGGGATTTTCCACCAATATCGGCTTTACCTTTCTCATCAGCTCAATATTTATACTATCAAGCCTTCTTATGGGTATAGAAAGAATGGAAAAACAGAATAAGACCTTTTTACACCTCCTATATCTGGCAATCTTCATCTTAATCATCCTGGTGTTGAGGATGGCTCTAGGAATCATCGCTTTTCCCTCAACTATCATCTTAGTTATGTCTCTGGCCGTCGGTACCCTTAGCTCGACCGCCCTGGCCTATCGCTAAACTTACTACCCCCGCTTCCAAGCGGGGTTTTTTATATCTTCTCCACTTTTACCCCGTCAAAGAAGTCGGATACTTTGTAACCCGCGGCTTCTATTTTGTCTCTCAAAGCGTCGGACTCGGCCCAGTTCTTGGCTTTACGCATTTCTTCCCTTTGCTGGACCATCGCCATCACTTCGACCGGGACATCGGCCGGCATTTCGTCTCTCTCGGATAGCTTCAAGCCAAACACTCGATCGAAATTTTCCACCAATCGTCTCTTTTCAAAGTCTTTTAGTTTGTCATCTTTAAGCACTGCTCGCGCGACCGCGAGAGCGGCCGACATATTCAAGTCTTCCTCCACCGCCGCCACAAATTCATCCCGAAAGAACTTACCCCGGCCGGTCAAACTTTCGTCGGCCATAGCCCCAAAAATATTCTTGTCCTGTCCCCCTTCCAGTCTTAACGCTAAAAACTCCTTTTTCATTTTTTGGTACGAGTTTGACACACCCTCCATCCCCTCCCAAGAAAAATTCATCTGTTTGCGGTAGTGGGCCGAAAGATAGTAGTACCGCAGGGCCATTGGTGAGAATCCTTTGGCCACGATATCGGACACTTGATACACATTCCCTAGACTCTTGCTCATCTTTTTACCATCAACGGCCAAAAATAAACTGTGAAACCAGTACCTCACAAACGGTTTCTTGCCGGTCGCCGCCTCACTTTGAGCAATCTCATTCGGGTGATGAATCGAAAGGTGATCCTCTCCGCCGGTATGGAGATCGATCTGCTCTCCCAGGTACTTCATACTCATAGCACTACACTCAATGTGCCAACCCGGGAAACCGTCCCCCCAAGGACTTTCCCAGTGCATCACATGATCACTAAATTTACCGACGCGCTTAAACCACAGCGCAAAATCGGCCGGATTTCTCTTACTGTTCTCTGTCACCACTTCTTCCCTTACTCCCACCATCTTGTCCGCCAAAGACTGGCCAAAAAGCTGTCCATACTCCGGAAAGCTGGCGACATCAAAATAGACCGCTTCGGCGGTATCATAAGCATGGCCATTCGCGATGATTTTCTTTATTAATTCAATCTGCTCCGGGATATGATCCGTCGCTTTGCACTGGACATCAGGCCGGATGATATTAAGCGAGTCCATTTCTTTCAGAAAATAATCGGTAAATTCTTGAGCTACTTCCCAAACTGTTTTACCGGTTTTTTTGGCGCCTTTTTCCAGCTTATCCTCCCCCTCATCGGCGTCACTCACCAAGTGTCCCACATCGGTAATATTCTGGACATGCTCGACCTTATAGCCTTCGACCACTTCCAGAACTCTTTTTAAGACATCGTCATTCACATACTTCCGTCCATGACCGATATGCGGATAGTCGTACACGGTTGGGCCACAAGCATACATTCCCACTTTACTGTTTTCCAAAGGCACAAACTCTTCTACCTTTTTTGATAATGAATTAAACAATCTCAACATACTCTTATTTTAACCTAAAAAAAGCCCCGCCGGATGGCGGGGAAAGATTTACAAATGTTCAAGCATTTTAACGACGGCTTTGACATGGTCCACCGTCATTCGACGGGCCACCACTTCTGAGCTCGGATCCAAAAATACTTGGTAAAGAGATAGGACATACTTAAAACCCCAGTGCATCCCTTCTTCATAAAAACGATGAGACGGACTGGTGCGATAGCTAAGACCGACAAACATCTCCGCAGTGAAAGGTTTATCCTCCGGCATAAGTCTGTTTGCCGCCTCCAAATTCGTCGTTATGGTGTTGCGGTAACCATTGGCCAAAAAAGTAATGGCCAGATCACTATGATCAAAGCCCTTGACTGCCATCTGGTGAATGCCCAAATTGAGTCCGGTAAAAACTCCTTTGGTCAACGCGTTGATATCCGCAGGATGATTTTTTTCGGCGCGGAGACGGATTCGCTCGTTCTGGACTCTCACAAATAAATCAAAGATATCTTTGGTCATTAATCCTCCGTTGAGTTTACTTAAAAATTCGGAAGTGCTTTTCGTTGTCGAGTCGCGAGCCGGCCCAAATGATTTTGTCTTCGATCCAGTTCAAGGTAGGTTTTTTCCAGTCACTACCACGGAGAAATTTGAATTGGGCTGGAACTTGTTTGATCGCCACCTGGACCGCATCCTTCGTACCCAAAGCATAATAATTCCCGGTCGGACCGTAGCGCAGACCAGGCTCCCTAACCCAACTCAGAACAAAGTTAAATCTCGGGCTGGTATAGCGGGCCAGACGGTTCACCATCTCAATTGAAGTCGGGCGGGGCAGTTGACGGCCTTCGAGCATCTCCCAAAAGCAAGGATCAGGGTCGGCTACCTCAATCTGGGCATAAACCTGAGCCACGCGTAATCCAAAGTACAGGCCGGCAAAATATGCCACTCTCTTGTATCCGGGCTCATCCAGACCCTTTAGGGATATCCGGGCCAAAAACTCCAGATCATGAACCAATATCGGAATTGCCATGTTTTTACCTCCATTTAAGGAACGGTTTCGTTTGAAACAACGCTCTATTTTACCACTACCATCTAGCGTATACTCGTAGGCATGAAGCGCTGGCTAACCATCACTCTCCTCTCAATCCTCCTGATAGCCTTTGTTTACCCTTCGGCCTTCATCTACTCCCGGGACACCCTACCGGACAATAACGACACTCGGCTCATTGCCTATATCATCGGCCAAGTCCAACAAAATATCCTCAAACACCAACCTCTTCATTACGGTACCTTTTTCTCCCCGGACCAAAATACCTTAGCCTACTCCGATCTTTTTCTCTCGTCGGCTGTTCTCACCCTGCCCTTTCACCTCATCACCGACTCCCCCATTTTCATCTTCAA
>JAHFKQ010000022.1 GCA_023245265.1 Candidatus Collierbacteria bacterium | reverse complement strand
ATATCGATACAGTTATTAAGGGGTCTTTGGCCACTGTTGTTTAAGAATTTTTGGACCGAAGCCGGTGACGGCTTGATGCTAACTCTTTCTAGAGAAATGGCTGTAAAGCGAACCGCCAAACCGGGGTCAAATTCGAAATGAAAATGTTTGGGCAGATTACCGGGAAAAACCGGCCGGGCTAAATATGGATCGTTAACCAGCGTGGCTGAGATATCGAACTGAGGTAAGATGGCCGCGGCCTCTCGAGCTACCCCCAGAGCACTGGCGACATCGATGCGATTAGTAATGATTTCGATTTCATACAAAGTATCACCCTCTACCTTTTTGACGCGATCGAAGGTGGGTCCACACAGACTGATTTTTTCACTCAGGTTTTGGCTATCAACGGAACTTTTTAGAAAACGGCGTAGAGCGGTATCGGTGAGAATAATATCCATATTAAAATTGATTTAAGAAACGGAGATCGTCTCCATAAATAAGGCGTAAATCGGGTAAGCCGGTTTTCATCATTAAAACTCTTTCGACACCCCAACCAAAAGCAAAACCGGAACACTCTGTCGGATTAAGACCGCCATTTTTCAAGACTTGAGGATGCACCATACCGGCTCCTCCGAGTTCCAGCCAACCTGATTTACAGACTTTGCAGGCCAGATTATCAATCAAACCGGTTCCCCGACAAACTTCACAAGAGATATCAATCTCAAAACTAGGTTCGGTGAACTGAAAGTGATGTGGCCGTAATCTGGTCCGGCGATCCGGTCCAAAATATGACTTGGCGAAATAATCGGTGATGCCTAATAAATGAGTAATGTTTAGGCCTTGATCGACTACCAAACCCTCAAACTGATGAAACATGGGCGTGTGAGTAGCATCCAGTTGACGGCGGTAGGTTTTGCCGATATTGATCATTTTGATAGGAGGGGCTTTTTTTAGTTCCATTTCATGGAGCTGACCATTGCTGGTATGAGCGGTCAGAACGGTAGTGTCACTAAGATAAAAGGTTTCTTGGTCATCTCGAGCCGGATGGTCTTTGGGAATGTTCAATCCTTCGGCATAGTACCAATCGGTATCGACTTCGGGATAGCGACGACGCACAAAGCCAAGGTGAAGAAAAATAGACTCGATTTCTTCAATGGCTTGAGTAATCAGATGAAGGCTGCCTTGCGGGATGGGTAAGCCGGGGGTGGTGACATCAAAGTGAGTTTTGTCGGTGGTAGTAAGAACCGAGGTCAGTTTTTCTTGTAAGCGAGTTTCGACAAATTTTTTAAGATCGTTGATCTGCCGGCCGATTTGCGGATCGGTTTTGATAGGTAGAGTCTTGAAGAGACGATTGATTAAGCCTTGTTTGCCAAGATATTTGGTTTGTAGAATGTCCACTTCAGCCGAGGACTGAGAGGACTTGAGATCCTTTGCCAGTGCCAATTTGATTTCGGTAGCTTCTTTTAGGTTTGTCCCCATCGACTTTAATGATAACAAAAACTCCCCTTAACGGGGAGTTTTAAATACAAATTTAAACTACCCGTTATTTTTCGGTGGTAAATGAAACGAGGGCCTTAAATGTTTCGGGAAGATCGGTGGCCAAAGAGGCCATGATTTTGCGGTTTAACGAAATCTTTTTGTCGGAGAGAGCTTTGATAAATCTGGAGTACTTGGGAGCATCGGTGATTGATGCCAAGGCGGCATTGATACGGCTGATCCAAGTAACTCTCATCTGTTGCTTGCGTTCCTTGCGGCCATTGTAGGCGTATTGACCGGCGTGCAGAACGGCTTCGTTGGCCACCTTATAAAGGCGGTTACGGGTCATGCGGAAACCCTTGGCGAGCTTGAAGATTTTTTTGTGTCCCTGTCGGCGGACACTACCGGTTTTAACTCTAGGCATGTGTTTTTATATTTTATAGGTGTAACATCGCTTTAATCTTGGTAGCGATCTTACCGGTGACTTCTTGATAGTGACGGTAGCGGCGGATGAGCTTCTTGCTCTTTTTTCGGCGAAGATGGCGCATGTAAGGACTGCGACGAAGGACTTTACCGGTGCCGGTAATCTTGAACCGCTTCATGACAATTTTTCTGGTCTTTTGTTTAAGTTTGGTCATGTTATTTCTTTGGTTTGATTTGGGCGATCAGGAGCTTGCCCAAAAATTTAGGGGCTTCGGCAACAGAAGAAACTTCGGCCAGGCTTTCGAGGACCCGAGCCATCAGTTTTTCGCCAAAATCTTTCTTGGTGATTTCCCTTCCCTGGAATTTTACCACTAACTTGACTCTGTCGCCACCTTTTAGGAACTTTTCGGCTTGTCTGACCTTGACCATCATGTCGTTCTCGGCCATGAAGGGTCGGAGCCTGATCTCTTTAGTCTCTTGTCCCCCCTTGGAACTACCGGAGTGGTCCTTCTTCTCCTCCTGGTACTTAAACTTTTGAAAATCGATGATTTTGACGATGGGAGGGACAGCCTTGTCGGTGATTTCGACTAAATCGACTCCCAGAACGGCCGCCCTCTCCAAAGCTTCTTTGGTAGGCATGATGCCGAGCTGTTTGCCCTCTTCATCGACGACCCGGACTTCGGGGTAGCGGATGTTTTGATTGATGCGGTAGTATTTACCCAAGGTTAGATTTTTTGATTGATATGTGAGTATTTTACTATATTTATAGCCACAAAGGGGTAAGTCTCATAGCCACAAAAAAGGACGCTCAAGAAAAGCGTCCTTTTTGAACAAGGAGACCAAATTCTACTTTAGAAGTCAACGACAGTGTTCAAAGCTCTTTTAATTGCTCGGCGCTTTGATATGATTCTGAGGGCTCCGGAAATAATGGCGTAATTTAAGAATGGAATTTGAGCGGTAATCAGCCCTGCGCAGAAAGCTGGCATACAAGGCTTATCGAAGTCCCGGCAGACTGCAATCAGGGTGGCAGCAATAAGGGTATACGATAGCCAGATAATGCCAAGCACGGTCCAAATTAAGGTGGTCATTTGTCCTCCAAGAGAAATATGGTTGATTCAATGAAGCCGATGGGTGAATATATCACCTTAAGGCTAATTTGTCAAGTTATAGGCTGTATACCGAGGCTGGGTTAGAGTGGTAAAATAGCTATGTCGGGCTCGTAGCTCAGCTGGCTAGAGCGCTGCATTGACATTGCAGAGGTCACTGGTTCGAGTCCAGTCGGGCCCACAATATAAAAAATCTCTCCTTTATGGGGAGTTTTTTATTACCCTACCGAAGTAGCCACGCTGCGTTCGTTCGACTGCGTGTAGGAGTTGCCTTTGGACTTAGCCAGACTCCAGTAAACGCCTTTTTTGGTGGCACGGGAGTGATAAAGTTCCAACCAGCTATTAGTTTCTTGGGCTTCGAGGCTAAAGAGACGAATAATTTTTTGCAGGTGCAGTAAAAAATTCTCCTGATATTCCCCGGCTTCGACGATAGGGCTGTCCACGGCTCTTTGGAGGGACTGGTCTAAACGGTGGACTTGCTTGGCCAAGGCCTTGAGCTGTTCGCGGATTTCTTCAATTCTTTGGTGAGTTTGACGCTCTTTGGCCGAGAAAACCTTGTTCCATTCTTGCTGACGGGCTTGGAGAAATTGTTCGGCTCGGCGTTTTTCGATCTCTTTTTTTTGTTTAAACTCGGCAAAAGGGTTTTTACCGGTCTCGAAGCGACCATTTTCCGAGCCTTGGCCACTTTGCGAGTTACGAAGGGCTTCCAAAAAGCTTTGGATTTTGGCATTACTCTGATTGCCTTTGGCTGACCCTCCGTTTTGGCTATTCATTTATG
Source organism: Candidatus Collierbacteria bacterium (assembly GCA_023245265.1). Taxonomy (GTDB): domain Bacteria; phylum Patescibacteriota; class Microgenomatia; order UBA1400; family MFAQ01; genus UBA10133. Next base: position 8,160 of record JAHFKQ010000022.1, on the reverse strand, counting down.
ACCCCATAGTACTATAGATTCATTAAAAAATCTATGGTTTTACGGCGATTAATAATCGATCTCAACTGGTCCAGCTGGTGGCTCGGAACATTTGAAGCCTTAGCAAATTCTAGCAGTTCTTTATCGTCGGTGTCGATTTTTTCGGCCTTGGCGATTTCCAGTAAAAGGATGTCCAGTTTGACCGATTTTTCGGCGGAAAGCGCGTACTCTTTTTTGACCTGTTCCAAGTTCTTATTCATAGCTTTGAGATAGTCCTCCAAGGGGAGGTTGAGTGATTTGGACTGAGTCGTGAGTCGTTCGAGGCTGAAATCCACTTCTTCTTTGATGATTAGGTCGGAAACGGCGACTTTTTCTTTGGCTAACAAAGTATCATAGATATCTTCAACCTTGCGTTCTTTTTTGGTTTTGGAGTCGGTCTTTAAGTACTTTTGATACTCGCCGAGCTTGACTGTCGGATAGAGAGGCAGTTGCAGTTTGACTGTCCAGTCACCGTTTTTCTCATTTTGTAGGTCCTCCAGAACCGGCCGGCCGAGTAAGCGGTATTTATGCTCGTCGATGGCGTGTTCGAGAATATGGTTTATAACATGCCCCACAATGTGGTTGCTAAGCTTATTAGGATCGATTTCTCGTTCGGCAATGGCCTTTGGAGCCTTCCCGGGACGGAAACCTTTGACGGTGACATCTTTGATCATTTCGTCTAAAACGAGATTTTTTTCGAGATCAATTTCGGCTTTGGTTACTTGAGCTTCAAGGTAGGCAGTCCCCTTTTCGTTTTTGGTTTCTTTAATATTCATAGGCCTTATTTTAACCTACCCGGTGGTAAAATTACCAAGTTGGCCGAGGTGGCGAAATGGTAGACGCACTAGCTTTAGGAGCTAGCGGGAGCAATCCCGTGTGGGTTCAAGTCCCACCCTCGGCACAAATAAAGAATCTCACCCTAGTGGTGTGAGAAGGTCCCACCCTCGGCACAAAAGCTAGTCTAGGTGATCAAAAAATTGGGAAACTCCGTCGGCCCAGGAACCGTCTGAGGGAGGGGTGTAAGTTTTCATAACCTCCGAGGGGTCCTTACTATGATTTCCTTTTAAAAATATCTTGGTAAACTGGGGAGCAATCCGCCGGAGCGCATCCTCATAGTTGTCAAACGAAGTAACCTTGTCACCATAAATGCCCCAACCCCAACAGTTATACGAATTTTCGGGAATATGTTTACAAAGATTGGATTCCTGCTGAGCAATGGCAACCAGCCATCGGTAATCAAAGTTGTACTGATCGGATAAGGCGACAATCAAGTCGGAGTGTTTTTCCAGGGGTGAGCCAAATTTGTGCAGATATTGACGGATGATCTCGGTTCGGGCATCGGCGGTTTTGACTGAGGTCTTGATCTGTTGATCGAAGCTGGGGAGGGCGGCGAAAACAAAAGGTTCGTCGGGGTTGAGAATTGAGTCGGTTAGACCGTCGGCGGAATTTTGCAACAGACTTCCACCTGAGATAGTGTTCGGTGAGTCTGTATTTATATAGCCGGCATTTAGAGCGAAAGCCAGGCGCGAGGTAACCAGAAACAAGAGTAGTAGATACAAAAACCTTTTCGTCATTACTTAGCCAATACTGTCAGATATTCCGAAAGATGTCAAGAAATCGGGTGGGTCAGGCGGGACTCGAACCCGCGACACCCTACTTAAGAGGCAGGTGCTCTAACCAACTGAGCTACTGACCCGACTAGAGTATTTTAGCATCTATGAGCCTTCATCTGAGCAGGAGGGAGGCTTTTAAGCTAAAATATAGATATGCACCAATAGCTCAACTGGATAGAGCTTCGGCCTTCGAAGCCGCGGGTTGGGGGTTCGAATCCCTCTTGGTGCACCAGAGCAGGTTTCGTATATATTTAAGGTATGAAGCTGATGATTTTCACCTATGCACCGGCCGGACTAGGCCATTTGCGGGTCACCGACGCGTTAGTGGATAGCCGTCCGGAAAAGACGCCGTATGTCTTATTGGGCTCGATTGATCGATTTATGACCTGGATTCACCGCTTCACCAGTATTAATCCCGTAGGTAAGTTTATTTTTTTGAAGTCCCAGTACGGTTTGGCCGAGGATATTTTTACCAATCTTTATCGCAGTTTTTTAACTTTAAATTCCGGGGCAATTTACAAACAGTTACTGAATATTATTGAGAGAAGCCCGGGAAGAGATGAAATTTGGATTGTAGCGACCCATTTTGGCATGGCTCATCAAATAGGGGCTATCAAAGAACAGTTAATTAAGGAAACCGGGAGAGTGGTCAGGCTGATTGTGCAAGTGACGGACGATACTTCACAGCATATTTGGGTGGTGCGCGGGGCCGACTTAACTTTTACCCCCAGTAAATTGGTCAAACAAAAATTCGAAGGTTATGCCAGACTTAAAGAAATTCCGTTTGTCTGTGAGGTTATCCCCTATCCCCTGTCCTCGACTTTAATTAAACCCCTGCCAAAAAGACTAGGTAATCGTCATCTGTCTTTGGCAAGTGGGAGCGGCACGATAAGAATTGCCGTCCCGATTTCCGGCGCGGCCGTAGGATTAAATTTTCTTTTTACTCTGGTCAAAGAGTTGGGTGGCTTATCAAAAAGATTCGAGTTTTGGGTTTTGGTCAGAAAATCTCCTTTTACTGAGGTTTTTAGAGCTTCGATTAAGTTATTGCCAAGAGTCAATTTATTGGTGGGTAAAAACGATGCCGAAATGATTGCTCTCTACGAAATGCTTTACAATGAAAATTTAATTCATTTGGAAGTTACCAAACCCAGCGAGCAAGCCTTCAAAGCCATCTTAACGCCAAAATTCGTTGGCGGCAGTGTTTTGTTACTGACGGCCCCGGTGGGTAGGCAAGAGGTAGAAAATATGGAGTTTTTAGAGCGACATGGTTTACTGTCCATGGCTGGATCAATTACTTACCCAAGAGCTATCAAGCTTTCCCAAAAACCGGAGGAGGCGGCGGATTTTATTTTTTGGGCTTTAGAGTCCGGGTTATTGGCCCGAATGACGGCGGATAAATTTCGTTTTTCGGTCGACACCCTAAGTTCCGGGGAGATAGGTGCCGACGGGGCTAGGCAGTTTTGGAAAAAAGTCGAAAGAAGATTCTCACGGGGCTAGAGTTTATATAGTAAACTGAATTATGGCTGCCCAGACCTTGAATATTTATGACTTAGTCAGATTGGCTAATCTCATTCCCAATGAAGATTTAGTTGAGGCACAAAAAACAGCGACTCATCTAAATGTGTCGTTACAAGATGTCCTTATCGGTCGCCGGCTAATCACTAAGGATAAGCTGGGAGACATGATTGCCAAATCTTTGGAGATTGGCTATGTCAATCTGAAAGATGTTTCGATCCCTAAAGAAATTCTCAATCTCATTAAAGAAGAGCTGGCCCAAGAACGAAAGGTAGTGCCGGTCGGTCGTGATGGTTTCATTTTGCATCTGGCGATGGCCGATCCGACCAATCTGGAAACCATCAATTTCTTCCGAAAAGTGACCGGACTGAATGTCATCCCCTTTTTTGCTTTTGAAAGTGATATCAAGTTTGGTCTGCATCAGTATAAATCCAGTTTGACCGAGAATTTTCAACAACTGATTGCTCAAGTAGCCAAACAACACCCCGGTACCGCCACAGCCCAAGAACTGGCGGAAGATGTCTCCATCATTCAAGCGGTGGGGAGAATGTTGGAGTTTGCGGTAATCGCCGAAGCTTCGGATATTCACATTGAAGCCTTGTCGGACAGCGTCTTGGTCCGGTACCGTATCGATGGTGTCTTACATGACATGATTACTTTGCCAAAGACTTTACAACCGGCCATAGTGGCCAGAATAAAAATTTTGGCTTCTTTGAAACTGGATGAGACGCGTTTGCCCCAAGATGGCCGGATGAAGTTTAAGACAGATGAAGGTGATACTGTTAGTCTTCGCGTTTCCATCTTGCCGATGGTCGAAGGCGAGAAAGTGGTTTTGCGGGTATTGGAAAGTGGTGAACTCTCTCTATCTCTTGAAGACTTGGGATATGACGATATTAATGTCCAAATAATTAACAAAGCTTTGGCCCGCCCACACGGCATGATCCTAATTACCGGGCCTACCGGTTCCGGAAAAACGACTAATCTGTACACGATGCTGAATCTTATAAATACCGGAGAAGTGAATATTTCGACGGTGGAAGATCCGGTAGAAAATAGAATCCGACGAATTAATCAATCTCAGATAAATTCACAAATTAGTTTTGGATTTGCCGAAGGTTTACGGGCTCTTCTCCGTCAGGACCCCGATGTGGTGATGGTCGGTGAAATCCGCGATTCGGAGACGGCCAGAATGGCTATTAATGCGGCCATGACCGGTCACCTGGTGCTGTCAACTTTGCACACTAACGACTCTCCGGGAGCGATTCCCCGTCTCATTGATTTAGGGGCCGAACCTTTTTTGGTGGCCTCGACATTGGACCTGGTGATTGCTCAACGATTGGTCCGACGAATATGTACCAAGTGTCAAGTAGTCCAACCGCTGGACCCTAAAATTGTCGATTATTTGACGGCTAATATTCTTGATCCGGTGGAAAAAAATTTGATTTTGAAGGCTTTACCGACCCAGGTGAAAGTAGCCCCCGGATGTGACCGGTGTAAATATACCGGTTATTCCGGACGAACCGGAGTTTACGAAATGTTCGCCATAAATGAGGAAATGCGTCAGCTAATATTGGAAAAGGCTTCGGCCAGCAAAATTAAGACCATGGCCATCAAAAATGGTATGCGCACCATGCTGGTAGACGGTATCAATAAGGTTGCTCAGGGGATCACCACTTTTGAAGAGATATTAAGAGTCACTAGAGACTAATGCCCGAATTTGAATACACCGGAGTGAGTCAAGATGAGTACAAGAGCGGCCGTTTGTCGGCCGGATCCGAAATGGAAGCAAAAACAATTCTGGCCGAACAAGGCATCACGGTAGTGAGTTTGAACACCAAACGGTCACTGAGATTTGGAATTTTTAACAGTTATATCGGCATGGTGACAAAGAGGTTTCAAGAAACGATGACTTCTCAAGAAAAGGTCTTGTTTACGACACAGCTTTCTTCGATGGTTAAAGCGGGTTTGCCGCTCGTAGAGGCTCTGGCAACCTTCGTGGACGAAAAGAGTAAGGCGGGTTCGACCTTGGTGATAGGCAAAATCATGCAAGATGTTCAAGCGGGAAGTAAGTTATCCGATTCGCTGGCCAAGTTTCCCGGAATTTTTAACGAAACCTATTTAGCTATCGTGAGAGCCGGTGAAAATAGTGGCACCTTGGATGATAGTTTGGGATATTTGGGTGAGCTTTTGCGGAGAGAGAATGCTTTACTGACGAAGGTTAGATCCGCTCTCATTTACCCCGCGGTAGTAGTTTCGGCGATGGTTTCGGTGATGGTCTTCATCAGTATCTCGATTATTCCAAAAATTATTGCTTTTGCCGAAAGTTCCGGTCAGGCCTTACCGACCTACACCTTGGTCATGGTGGGTATTGTGAATGCGTTGGTAAATTATTGGTATGTGGCGGCCATGGTGATAGCCTTGTTTATTTTTGGTTTTATCACTTTTGCCCGGAGTGAGCGCGGAAGCCGATGGCTCGGAAAAGTAACACTGAAATTGCCGGTGGTGGGTATGGTGGCTACTCGGTATAACCAAGCCCGTTTTGCCCGAGTATTGGCCGGGTTTTATAACTACGGGGTAAACATCGTAACTTCTTTTGATATTTTGGCAGCCAGTTTGGGAAACCCTTTGTATAGTGATGCTTGTCTGAGAATTAAAGACCGTTTGACACTGGGAACCAGTTTGGCGGAAGCAATTGCGTTTGAGAAAGAACTATTTCCGACGATTATGGTGAGATTAATTCGAGGAGCCGAGAAAACAGGCGTGATTGGCACTACTTTGGATAAACTGGCCCATTATTATGAAGAAGAACTGGAAAATATTCTGAGTAATATCCTGACACTGATCGAACCGATTATGGTTTTTGTCTTAGGTTTTGGAGTGTTGGGTCTCGCCATGGCGGTGATACTCCCGATTTACAAAATGACCTCCACACTCAAATGAAAACTTCTAAGGGAGGCTTTACTTTATTCGAAATTTTATTGATTTTTGCTTTGAGCGCCAGCATCACTGCATTTGGAGCTATTAGTTTGGCTCGCCTGCAAGCCTTGTTTCAGGTCAGAAGTGCGGCTGATGAGATAAAGTCGCGAGTGCAGTATGGGCGAGACTTGGCCATCGCCAACAAGGATGCCCAAAGTTATAGTCTGACTTTGGTTGGTTCTTCCGTGAAATTGTTATCCTCCGGTCAAACCATTAGTCAGTATCAAGTACCGGTGGGGATTGTCATGGCACCGACTTCCCTGACCTGGAGTTTTACGCCCACTACCGGCGCAATCGCCTCTTGTACAACCTGCACTTTGGATTTAAGTTTTAGAGGGGTAACCGAGTCAATAATTGTACAAGCCAATGGCCTGGTTAATTAGTAAAAATAAGGGTTTTACATTGGTGGAAGCGTTGTTTGCCATTGCGATGCTTTTGCTTCTGAGCGTCGGAAGTGTGGCGGCCAATAAAGTGGCAACCGCCGGGGTGAAGATAAATCAGTACCGCAGCCAAGCCAACTTTTTGGCCACCGAAGGGATGGAAGCACTGATGAGTGTCCGAGTGCAAAACTTTAGTGGACTAAGTAGCGGAGTTTTTCACCCTGTTTTTGATGGAGCCAACTGGAGTTTAGTATCAGGTCCGGAAACACTGGGTAACTTTACCCGTACGATTACTTTAAGCTCCGTTATGAGAAATTTAACTTGTTTTTCGGCTGTTTGCGACATTGTGAGCGCCGGTGGCATAGTGGACACAAATAGCTTTAAAGTAGAGGTGAAAATTGCCTGGATCGAGTCCGGTAAAACCAATAATTTAATTTTGAATTCATTAATTACCAACTGGCGATGAAAGGTTTTTCCCTGATAGAAACTTTATTGGCCATGACGGTCGTCTCCGTAATTAGTGTCGCGGCCGTGTACATGCTTTTTCTAAGCTTAAACCTAAGAGACCTAACTCTAACGACGACGAAAACTCAAGAGTCTTTACGAGTTTTTGACCGTGCTTTGCGAGAGGCTGTGATTGGGTCCAAAACGGTGTCCGGCGGTGGTAACTCGCTCTTTTTGAATACGGACTCTCAGTGCTGGAGTTTTGTTTACGACACAGTTTCTAAAAATGTGAAGTACTCAAAAATTACCCAGACCAATTGCGTTGTGGATCCAAGTCCGACCAACCTTTTTTTTGCGACGACAACGAAGATAAATTCTCTGACTTTTTCAATCCTACCTTTATCTTCGGGAGGAAGACAGATCGTGATGTCCGGTACAGTCCAGACGACTCTCCCTTTTGATGTCTACTCGACCAGCTTTTCCAATACCTATATTAATTTAATTGATTAGATGACATCTTTGGCCGCAAAAAATAACCGAGGTCAAGCCAGCCTAATCCTGGTTTTGGTATTGGGACTGGTTTCGATAATGAGTGTTTTGGCCAGCAGTTCTTCTTCAGTTAGCAATGTACAGATCGAAGATCTGACGCAGTCCGTGAATCAAGCGCGCTACGCCGCTTGGGCCGGCATTGATGAGATGATGTACCGACTCAGAGCGAAGCAAAGTTTTGGAGCAATCTATACAGTTAATTTAACTCTTGCGAATGGTGCAACTGCCTCGGCGACAATTACCGGTAATAATTTCCAGAAAGTGGTGCGGGCGAGTGGTTATATTGACGGGGTTCAGAAAAATCTGGAAGTGACCGTCGCCTCTTCTTCCGGGAAGGCCAGCTTTGTGTTTGCGGCTCAGTCCGGAGTCGGTGGTTTTGAGATGGAGAATGGTTCGGAAGTGATCGGGGCCAACGGTACCGACGGCAATGTCTATTCAAACGGCAGTGTTTTGGGAACTAGTGCCTCCTCCGGTAGTAATGGAGCCAAGATTCAAGGTGGCGTCTGGGCCACTGGTAGTATCGGCGGTTTAAGCTCGCCGAGTACCGGTGGAGTGTATATTAAAAAAAATGCTTGGGCCAATAGTCTGACTGCCTGTACCGTCTTAGGCTCGGTCAAAGCTCCTGCTCCCCCGACTAATTGCCCACACACCGGTCCTTACACTGT
>JAHFKQ010000073.1 GCA_023245265.1 Candidatus Collierbacteria bacterium | reverse complement strand
GATAATGCTCAACACGACGACCGGTGAAATTATGACGATGGTGGGTTCAAAAGATTTTTTTGATAAAACGATCGACGGTGAAGTAAATGTGACGATGCGACTAAGGCAACCGGGTTCTTCAATTAAGCCGTTGGTTTACGCCACCGCTTTTGCAAAAAACTTTAACCCGGCTTCGGTTTTGGCAGATACCTTAGCCGAATTTCCCGGCAAAGATGAAAAAACACCCTATACCCCAAAAAATTATGATGGGAAGGAGCATGGACTTTTGCATTTAAGAGACGCTTTAGGGAGCTCAATAAATATTCCGGCGGTAAAGCTCTTAGCTTTAGTGGGTGTAGAAAATGTATTAAATCAAGGTTACAAAATGGGTTTAACTTCCTTGGAGCCAACTGCCGAGACCATGACTAGGGTCGGACTGTCTATGGCTCTCGGTGGTGCAGAAGTCCGCTTGTTGGATATGGCGGCGGCATATAGTGCTTTTGCCAACGGTGGATATAAGGTGACGCCGGTGGCTATTTTAAAAATTCAGGATAATCAAGGCCGAATTATTTATGAAAACAGAACAGTCAAACCGGAAAAGGTGATTGACGAAAAAGTGGCCTTTTTAATCAATTCCATACTGTCGGACAATAATGCCAGATTACTGACTTTTGGAGTTAATTCGTATCTAAATTTAGGAGCCCGAGCGGTGGCGGTCAAGACCGGAACAACTAACGATTTGCGTGATAACTGGACTATTGGTTGGAGTCGAGACTTTATTGTTGGAGTGTGGGTAGGAAATAATGATAACGAGAAAATGAAAAATGTAGCCTCGGGTGTTTCCGGAGCGGCACCAATCTGGAGAAGACAAATACTGGACGCCTTGTCCCTCAAGCCGGATACCCCCTTTGTTCCTCCTCAAGGAGTATCGCAAGTAGAAGTCGATAAAGTATCCGGATATCCCGCTCACGACGGTTTTGGAAGCTATAAAGAGTGGTTTATTAACGGCACTATACCCACTGGACCGGATCCAATTCATCTGAAGGTTAAGATATGCAAAAGCGATCCCGGAAGATTAGCCGACAGTGTTTCCATTTCTCAGGGTAATTATGACGAAAAAGAGTATGTCATTATCAAGGAAAAAGATCCTTTGACTCCTAAAGATTTGTGGCAAAAAGGGATAAATGACTGGATCGCCAAGCAGGATAATTCCCTTTATAAACCCCCGACCCAGATTTGTGGTGCCAGCGCCGTCATGGATATCCAAATCGTGACTCCCACTCAACACGCCAGAGTGGACGGTGATCAAGTAACTTTTAGATTTTCGGTGGTTTCTTCGAAGCCGATTGTGGAAGCCAGGTTGATTCTTGATGGAGTGACCGAACAAATATTTACGGAAGGTCCATATCTTAAGTCGTTGAAGATGACGACCGGAAATCACTCGTTGAAAGTGACGGCAAAAAATAATGAGGGAGCCGAAGAATCAAAAATAATTGATTTTGCGGTGAATCAGGACTATATCTCCCCTACCCCAGTGCCCCAAGTCAGTGGAGCCGCAACCGGATCCGGTTCAATTAATTAAACTCGGAATCTTTCCTGAATAATTTCCTTCAAAGCATTGACTCTTGATTGATCCAGATTTTTGGTCGGATCGGTGAAGGTAACTTTGAACGAATGTTTATTTTGATAACTCTGAAGATAACGGACACCGGTGATGAGTTTAGAAGAATTTTCAATAATCCGAATGACTTCTCCCAGTAATTTATCCGAATTAATAGTGATATCTTCCAAAACCGAGGGGTACTCGGAAAGTGGCCGGTAGGATACCGGAGTAAGAAAGGTTATCAGATCAACTAAATTAAGGTCGATGGCGGTTAAAGTTTGATGAAGGCCAAGATTGCGAAGAGAAATTGGACTAATAAGTCCCAGCAAGCCTACTTTGTGGCCGGAGATCAGAACCTCAACTGTGGAGGCAGTGTCAAAATAAGCCGGAGAAGTGGCCGCCGGTTTAAAAGAAAAGTTTTGCAGATGGAGATGATTGAACAAAGCTTCCAGCTTGCCCTTGGTTTCTAAAAAGGTCCCGGTAGAAACTAGACCAAGATGAGAAATTTCGTGAGGAAGTTCTTTTTTGGGCTGGGGTAGGTAGCAATTGGCCAGCTCATAAATATCTACCGGACCATCGATTTTGCCTTGGTTGTGTTTTTGGTTTTCAAGCAATGAAGGTACTATAGTGGTTCTGAGGTACTCGAAATCGGCCGAGAGCGCATTTTTCAACTTGAGATTTGCTTCAGGGTCTTGATCGGTTTGATGCAAGAGATTGGCAGAAACGAGGGAACTATTGTAAATTTCATGAAAACCGATGGCCGAGAGGTATTTCTTGGCTTTAATTTCGGTTTGGAGCAAGCGATTGTTTAGCTCCGGAAGAAGATTGACACAAGGTAGGACCGCCGGTAAACGGAAGTAGCCGTAGACTCGAGCAACCTCTTCTAGTAAGTCTTCCTGAAGATTAATATCTTGATGACGCCAACTGGGCACAGTACAAAGAAGACCGTTTTCGATCGGTGAAGTTTTGAAACCTAAAGCTTGAAGTATATCGGTTATTTTCTTGGAGGACAGCTCAACTCCGACTAGAGTGTTTAACCAATTAAAGTCTAAGCTAATATTTTTGGAAATCCAGGGTTTTGGATAGTAATCATAAAGAGACGACGAAATAATGGCTCCGGCTCTCTCTTTAAATAATTGAAGAGCAATTTCCGTAACGGCCAAACAGAGCTCTGGGTCTGGACCTTTTTCATAGATTTGGGCCGCCAAAGTTCTTTTTTGGACTGAGAGAGAAGTATGGCGAATTTTTGCAGGCGTATAAACAGGAACAATTAAAAGAATATTTTTGGTGTGTTCGTCCACTTCGGCCACCTGACCACCCATAACTCCACAAAGATCGACCAGTCGTCCGGAACCATCCTCGATGACGATATCACCACCGGTTAAAAGATTCTCTTTATTATCCAAAGTAATGATTTTTTCACCGGGCCGGCTTTCTCTCACCCGCAGGTGTTGAGCGGCCAGTTTATCCAAATCAAAAATATGACTGGGCAAACCGTAAAGTAGAGTCAGTTCGTTCGTGATATCGATACAGT
>JAHFKQ010000021.1 GCA_023245265.1 Candidatus Collierbacteria bacterium | reverse complement strand
TTGATTTTATTAAAGGTCTAAATTAATCGCCCAGCCCCGCGCAAGCGGGGCTTTTTGTGATATGCTTTCCCCAACAAAACTTTGAAATCCTAGGAGGAAAGATGGACTTTCTGACCATCAAGGATCTTGTTCTAGACTATTTCTACCTGGAATTTGACCACGATCTTTTATCCGAAAAAAACAACAATCCTTTTCTCCAAGTTTCTCTTATCAATAGTTCGTCCATCAATCCTCACCGTGATAGCTTTGGTATGTATGTTATCCCCCGGGGTGCAAAGGCCGCTCATTTAGAATTCTCCACCATCATTATGGCCAAAGCCCTGGTTATCGAGGGAGAGTATCTTATTCAAAAACCATCGGCCATTCTTCCGATTGAAAATAATCTTGGTTATTGTCGGGGTATCACTATCGATAAGAATCAAGTTCTTCTCGTCACCGTCATTGCCGAAGTTGATGAAGCCAAGTTTGTCACCAAATCCCTCCTTAATAAACTTCAAATTGTTTTAAACCCTGCAACTTAATTTTAACCCCGCCACCAGGCGGGGTTTTTTATCCCTACATCTTTTCTACAGTTTCAATTCCCAAAACGGCCAGTCCACTTTTTATCACCAGTCCGGTCACAGCCACGAGTAATAGTCTCAATTCTTGCTCCTCTACTCCAATTACCCGATTACGGTCATAAAACCCATTAAACTTTTGAGACAGCTCAAACAGTGTTTGACAAACCAGATGAGGAGCAAAATTTTTGGCCGCACTCTCCACCATCTCGCCTTCACCAATCCGGAGCACTAGCCAGCTGGCCAATCTCCTTTCGTCTTCATTAAGTCGAACCTCGTTTTTAATTTCGAGTTTTTGATTTTTTAATTTACCCAGAATTCCCTTTGTTCTCACATAGACATATTGTAGATATGGCCCGCTATTCCCCTCCATACTTAAGGCCTCTTCCCATTTAAAGTCATAGTTAATTTCCGGGGACCTTCTCAATTCGTTATACTTCACCGCTCCCAAACCTATTTTTTCCGCACTATTATCTGTCACCTCATTTTTGGCGATTAGTTTGGCCTCCTCCCCGGCTTTATAGATTACATCTTCCAGTTTTATCGTCGTTCCCTTTCTGGTACTCATCTTTTCTCCACCAAAGGTCATCAGCCCATGGGCCACATGTTTAAACTCCACCTCCTTTGCCTCTTCCCAAAGTAATTTTGCCGCTTCAAATACTTGTCTAAAGTGCAGAGTTTGTTCCGATCCAACTTCGTAAATATAAATATCAGACTTCAGATCCGGCTCATCCAATCTTTTCCGGATAGTTGCCAGATCCCGGGTGAAGTAGGTCGTTGTCCCATCGGCTTTCCGGAGCATAGCCGGTGGCATATATTCTTTACCATCTTTTTCAAACTTGACTATCAAGGCCCCTCTCTCACCCTCGACAGCAACTTCACTCTCCAGAGCTTCTTTGATTATGCCGGGCATTATCTTTTCATAGATACTTTCTCCGTTTTCGTGTTCAAACTCCACCCCAAGTTTTCGATATATTTCATCAAACTCCTTCATCGACACTCCAATACATTCTTGCCAAATTTTTCTGGCCGAGGAATCACCCTTTTCCAATCGCGCAAAGGCTTCTCTGGCCTTGTCTTTAAGTTCCGGCGTTTCGGCAATTCGCTGATTAAATTCAACATACAGGTTTTCCAATTCTGTCACACTCATCTTGGTTACTTCCAAGTTTTTTTCTTCTATCGCCGCAATAATCATGCCAAACTGTGTTCCCCAATCTCCCAAATGATTATCATTGGTTACTTCGGCTCCGCTGTGCCGATAGAGATTAAATAAAGCTTGGCCAATAATGGTTGATCGCAAATGTCCGACCGAAAATCTCTTGGCAATATTTGGCGACGAGTACTCTACCAAGACTTTTTTACCCGCCATAAAGTCCGAATCCAGACAATGTCCATCCTTACCGAACATTTCCTTTAACCCCTCAATCAATATCCTGTCCTTGATCCAAAAATTAATAAATCCAGGTCCGGCCACCTCTATTCTTTCCACCACTTCCATCAATCTTTCGTCTTTTAAGAGCCTACTTACCAATTCCTCCCCTAGCTCCCTGGGATTTTTCCCCAGTTGCTTGGCCATCACCATCGCGATATTAGTCGAATAATCACCCATCTCTTCCTTACCCGGATGCTCCACAGAAAAATTAACGGAACCAAAAGTCTCTTCTATCGACTTCTTTATAACTTCTTTAATCATTTTGTTTATATAAATTAAAACCCCTCACTTAAGCCAAGATAATCTTAACTCAAGTCAGGGGTCTTTCGACGGTACCACCCAGTCTTTAACTCTTTGTGCTATATCGGGCTACCCCGGCGGCATTTCCTCCGCTAGCTCCGGGACGCGACTCCCTTCAAAGCAACCTTATTTTAACACCACTTCCTGTATTATTAAATTCATGTCCTCCTTTTTAGTGACAATTATTACCGTTATCTCCAACATTTTCTTCGCCGGGGCCGTGCCAAACTTTCTCAATCTTTCTCCAAAAGTCGCCACCATTGACCCTATTTCTCAAAAACTCTCTCAAATGACTCTTGAAGAAAAAGTTCGCCAGACCTTAGTTTGCAGCTTTACCGGCAAGATTCAAGAAAATGCCCTGAAAGTCCTCGACAGTTGTGGCAATCTGATTTATTCCAAGGGAAATACTGAAAGCTTATCGGAACTCGAAATACTCCGGAATAACCAATCTATTCATCGTCAAGATCCACTCAGCTGGATAATGATCGATCAAGAAGGAGGTAAGGTAGCTCGTATCCAAGACGGCTCCCCACCTCCCCGCCAAATGGCCGAAGAAAAAACGGTGGCTTACTGGGGACAGCAACACGGTCAAACCTTAAAGAACCTGGATTTTAATGTTGATCTCGCTCCGGTCGCCGATATTACCGAAAACAACCCGGTTATCGAAGACCGCTCTTTTGCGGATGACCCTATTGTTGATGGAGCCAACGCTACCGAGTATCTCAAAGCCCTACAAATTCAAGGGATAGTGGGCGTCATCAAACACTTGCCGGGTCACGGTCGAGTTGACTCGGATACTCACCAAAAGAAGGGTGTTTTAAGTTATAGCTGGGATGAAATCAAAAACTTTGATCTTTTGCCTTTTATCGATGCGATCAATAATGGGGCGAAAATTGTCATGATCGGTCATATTTCAATTCCGGAGTTGGATACTAAACCTGCCAGCATCAGTCCCATCATTATCGAAAAATTAAGGTCGACCTTGCCCGGTGGCCAAGATCTAATATTTATGACCGATTCTCTCTCCATGAAAGGTGTCGGCCTACCCCAGGACAATGCGGCCATCGAAGCCCTCAAGGCCGGTGAGGATATGCTCATTATTCAGGGCTTACCCGAAGAACCTCTTCTCAAAAAGATTTTATCGGCCTACCTGGATGGAACCTTAGATCAGGCCAAACTCGATCAAGCAGTCTATCGAATTCTAAAACTAAAGTCTCAGTTCAGTCAAAAACTACCAAACTAATAGCTCGAAGTTTTTCCGGTCAAGTATTTCTCGGCATCAAGGGCGGCTTGACAGCCCATACCGGCGGCGGTGATGGCTTGTTTATATTTGAAGTCGACCACATCTCCACACCCAAAAACTCCTTCCACAGAAGTCATCGTCGGATACCCTTCCAACCAGACATCCTCGGTTCCATGGGTGATACCCGTTTTCAAAAACCCTTTTTCATCAAGGTTCACTTGTCCTCTAAAAAGTTCCGTGGCCGGAAAATGTCCGATAGCCAGGAATAGTCCATCGACCGGCAATTCTTTGACTTCCTGGGATTCAATATTTCTAATTTTGATTGTCTTTAGTTTATCGGCTCCCATAACCTCCACCACCTCACTCATCCAGAGAATTTTTATTTTTTGATTTGCCTTCACTCTTTCCTGCATAATTTTACTGGCCTTAAACTCACCTCTCCGGTGAACCAGGTAAACTTCTTTGGCGTACTTAACTAAAGCTAGAGCATCCTCCATCGCCGCATCACCCCCACCCACCACGACAGTCACCTTATCTCGGAAAAAAGCCGCATCACAGACGGCACAGGTACTGACCCCTTTACCCATCCATTTTTCCTCTCCCAAGCCCAACATCTTGGATGAAGCTCCGGTCGAGATAATGACTACTTTACTATTGATTTCTTTTTCCCCTACCCAGACTTTTTTTATTTCTCCACTTAGTTCAACTTTGGTTACATTCTCATATCGCACCTCTGTTCCAAAAGTTTTGGCTTGAGCTTCCATTGTCAGCATCAAGTCTGGTCCCATCACCCCTTCTTTAAAACCCGGAAAATTTTCCACCAAAGTCGTGTTCATTAGTTGCCCTCCGGCTTTTGTACCGGCCAGAACCAATACCGATAAAGTGGCCCGAGACAAATACAGAGCCGCCGTATACCCGCTAGGACCCCCACCAATTATGACGACATCCCAGATTTTTTCTTCTGCCATTTTATTTTGCCAGTTTATCGAGCATCTGAGTATATGCGTCTTTACCACCAAAACCAACTTGTCTGGTTACTTCTTTTCCTTTTTGATACAGAATTACCGTCGGAATGCTCATTACTCCATAGTCTGCCGCCACTTTTGAATTAGCGTCCACATCGACTTTTCCAACTTTTATCTTGCCTTCATAAGTAGTGGCTAATTCATCTACGATAGGGGAAACTAATCGGCATGGACCACACCAATCGGCGTAAAAATCCACTAATACCGGGCTCTCTGACTTGAGAACTTCTTCGTTAAAATTTTGGTCTGTAAACCTTGCTACTGCCATAATATTTATTTTAAATAGTAATTTAGAGAAATCTCTTTAATAGTTTAGCGTATTCTTCTTTATTACAACTGTCTACTGCATCGGCGAGTAAAGTTTTGGCGACACTTTTAAGCGAGCTCATCGATGCCACCACTTGTGTCACCACAGCCTCACATTTTTTATCATCATTGATCATTTTTTCTATACCTCCTACCTGTCCCTGGATCCTCTTCAATGCCACTTGTAATTTTTTCTTTTCATCCGCTGTCATCATTTTGTTAGTATACCCCCCGTGGTATACGGTTGTCAAATCTTAAAAATTGAAGGCCAAAAGAGTAAAGACCAAGGATACGATGATCACAAACCAGCGCTTTTCTTCGGGACTGACTACCCTTTTTATCTGCCAAAACCACAGCTCAAATCTTTCCTTGTTCCAAAAATAGTCATATAACAAATCAAAAACCAAATGAATACCCATCCCGAGCATAAAGCCTCGACCAAAAGGACTGATTATGCTTGTGACTGCCAAGAACGCCAGCACTAGCCATACCATCACAAAGAGAAAACTTCTCATCACCAGTTCTTTTTGCTCATGTCTCTCATTGAGAAGCAACATCAATCCTTCGCTGAATTGTTTACCCTCAAATAGTTCTCTGAGCCGTATCCCCAGAGCCTCATCCGGTTTCATCAAAAAACTGTAGACAAAACGATCAGTAAAAACAAATATAAAGCCAATTATGGCTCCTAGTAACCACCAAAGTATTCCTAAATCCAAAGCCAAATTTCTCGTCACCAATTTTCCCAAAACTACCACTGCTAAGGTTCCAAACAAAATTATTTGATGCAAGGAAATTTTATCTTTCATTTCAAAATTAATTCTAACACTCACTTAGCTCCATGTTTTAATTTCTTCTTGGGGTAATTTAAGTTTTTTTGGGGTAACTATCAATAAAACAATTGCGGCCATGCTCATAAAAACTCCCATTACGGAAAAAGTCATTCTTTCACCCACTATTTGGGCAATTCCCCCGGCCAATATTGGACCCAGGATGTAAGACATACTTATCGTCGAGCTGGATAATCCGACCATATGTTTTCCTTCTTTACCCATTCGGTTAATAATGTCCGAGTAAACCGCATCTGTCAGGGGCCAAGCGATTGAGAGAGCTGATCCGGTTAACAACGAAACTAGTAGAAGCAACCAGACCGAATTCACCAGGCTGATACAAGCCAAACACAAACCGGCTAAGAGCATAAATACTTCAGCCATTTTTTTCTTTCCCTGATAGATACCCCATTTGGCGACTACTACTCCAATCAAGACCATCGGTAGCATATAAAACGGCAAAAACATTCCCCCTAACCAATTTTCCCTCGCTAAATTATCGGACAAGACAGTCCCGGTCGTCCAAAAAGTAGCATCTATTAATCCCATAAAAATACTGATTGTCAGCACCGGCCAAACATGAAAAAAAAGTACTCGCCAATGTTCTATCTCATTTTTAATATTTACTTTTTCAGGCGTTTCCTCAACTTCAATATCCCTATTATTCTTTCCCATCAAAAGCCAGACTGCGTAACCAATTAAAACCGAAAAGACAGCCACCAGTACTGCCGAGGAATCTCCTTTGTTAATGGCGATGTAACTGCCAATGATCGGACCTAAAAAATAGGCTAAACTTTTGAATACGCCCATAATCGCCCAAGCGCCAGATCTGCTCGTTTTAGGAATTGATTCGGCTACAAATTGTTGTCCTCCAAAACCTAAAAATTCGTAATATACGCCCCAGACAGCCATCGCGACTAAAAATATTACTAGCCAGGGCCAAACAATCGCCCACAACAAAATTCCCGCAAAAATTAGGCTCGTGCCAATAGCCATCAACATTAACTTTCTCGTCTTAACTCGTTTCAAGAGTTGTGGAAATATCAAATCCGCTCCAAATCCCACCATGGAAGAAAATGACAAGATAAGACCCATCAATAATGAGCTCTTCGTCGAACTTTGAATAAAGGATGGTGCCCAGTCACTGAGAATTCCGTCTCCCAGATAAACAAAAAATAGCATTATCGAGAGCATCACTACTCTGCCCCAAAAGTTATTCCAAAATCCATTCAGCGGGAATTTTCTCTTCACACTTTAATCTTACTATTTTTACCTCCTTACTTGTCTTGAGTTTTTTCTTTCTCCTCTTCTTTAATTTGTTTCAATTTCCACATAAACATTTTTCCCTTACTACGGGCACCGGCATCCATCACAAAGCTCTTCGCCCGCTCTATTTGATCTCGTGGTATATCTTTCACCAATTTCATGTAAATGGCCGTATGAGCCGTATCGTCCAGGGCCACCGCCAAACGATAAGCATAGTCTTGCCATTCCCGACTGATTCTTTTTTGTTTTGTCTCATCGAGCTCATAACGATCCAAGATCTTCGTTATCGAGCTAAAGCCTGTTTTATTCATAGGTCTTTTACTTCTCCTCAATGTCCAAAGCTACCAACAGCTCATCGGCCGCCTCTTCCAGTACTTCATCTATTACTTCAGATTCGTCTTGACTAAATTTACCCAAGACATAATCCGCACCCGACCCACCATAAAATGTTTTCTCTCGGTTATCGACTCCGATTCTAACCCTCAAAAAGTTTTTATCGGGCAAACTGGCTTCTACCGAACTTACTCCATTGTGGACTTTGGGACCGACTCCCTTTTGAATTTTATACTCCCCCAGTTTTAGATCCAGATCATCATGAACCACAATTATCTGGTCGGTATTCATCTTAAAAAAATCAAAAATTCTTCGGACCGCCCGCCCGGACTCATTCATATAGGTTTGGGGCTTCACAAATAAAATCTCCTTTTCCTTATAAACCAATGCTTCAAATTTACTGTCAAGGTTAAACTTGACCTCTCCGGCCAATCTATCCACAAATTCAAAACCTACATTATGCCTGGAATTTTGGTACTCCTTTCCCGGATTACCGAGTCCTACAATTATTTTCATTCTGTTTCTATTCTATCCTTTATAATACTCCTCGTGAAGCTCATTCTTGTCTTTATTCTTTTTTTGCTAAATCTTTTATACATTCCCCTTAATCGCCAGGTAGCCAAATTTAGCTTCAAAACTCGTTTCGATGGCCTAATTCCATTAATACCTTGGACTGTCTGGATCTACGCCGGCTACTATCTTCTATTTCCAATTTCGATTATCGCTTTATGGTCAAGCCCCTGGATTCTGCCTCTTTTGGCCACCCAGGTCTTAGCTACCTCCCTTGCCACCCTTATTTGGCGTCTTTTTCCCAATGGGGTCGTTCGCCCCTCACTCGAAAATTATCTTAACCACCATGGCTACCGACTTCTTAATCTCATTTACCGACACGATCGGGATTGCAATGGTCTTCCCAGTGGTCATGTCTTACACTCTTTTATTGCTTGTTTTTATTTGGCCCAACAATTTCCAGAGATTTGGCCTCTTTTTTACGGCATCCTTTTTGCCATAAGTTTCTCCACCTTGACCACCAGACAGCATTACTTTCTGGACATGGTGACCACACTCTCATTTACCCCCATCCTAATTGAATTCGCCCGGCATCTACTTTAAGTCTTTTTTATCAGGAAATGTATATAATCAGACCATGACCGCCCCTTATAAGCCTTTCTTTTCTATTATCATTCCGGCCTTGAATGAAGAAAAGTTTTTACCTTTATTACTCCTGGACTTAGCCAAACAAACTACCCGCGATTTTGAAGTTATTATTGTCGATGGCCAGTCTTCAGATAAAACAGTCGAAAAGTCGCTCGCTTTTAAGGACAAACTCCCCTCTCTTACCATCCTTACCAGTAAGGTCAAAAATGTCTCGGTTCAAAGGAATCAGGGCGCCTTCAAAGCCCGTGGTCGATACCTTCTCTTTAACGACGCCGACAATCGCTTGCCGGAATACTTTTTGGAAGGTGTCCGTTACCAACTTCATGTAAGACCCCTAGACCTTTTTACTTGCTGGTTCGTTCCGGATTCTGAGGCCGGTTCCGACAAAACCATTGCTACTTATATGAACATCATTATCGAAACCGGTTCTCTAATTGGTCAACCAGTCGCCTACGGTGCTCTCATTGGTTGTCGTCAAAATATTTTCAAAAAAATTGGTGGTTTTGATCCCGAAGTTGGTTTCGCCGAAGATACCGATTTTGTCAATCGTGGTTCTAAAAAAGGCTATTCGTTTGGCGTTTTCCACGAACCCCGTTTTTGTTACTCTTTTCGTCGTTTTCGCAAAGTTGGCAAAATTAAGTTACTGCAAAAATACGCTGTTCTTAACTTAAAATATCTCACTAATCAAAAAGTAAATCAGCCCAAAGAATATCCCATGGGAGGAGGTTACCTCGAAGGAGAAACCAGAATTAGTAGCGAAATTACCAAAATCATTAAACAAGTTTTCAAAAAGGGTTCTCAAAAAACCAAAATTACCGATCGACTGCGGGCTCTACTTAGTTTGGAGGAAAATAATTCCTAGGCTAACATCAACTGTAGTCCGACAAACATCGCGTAAATCCCCACCAACACCGCCCCCTCCCATCGTTCCAATTTATGCTTTGATTTCGTAAATACCCAGAACAGTCCCAGTATCATCGTCAAAAATAAGCCGGCAATTCCTCTTTGCAATATATCGGTATTTTTTATCGGACTAATTACCACAATCATACCCAAAATCAGTGTCGAATTAACGACTACACTCCCCAAAATATTACCTAGAATTAAAGAAATTTCTCTTTTTTCCGAGGCCATGAGAGACAATACCAATTCCGGCAGGGTAGTTCCCACCGCGATAATCATCATCCCGACCCAGAAAAGACTTACCCCTAATGTCTCAGAAGCTTTGACAGCCAGATTAATCAACATCCAAGCACTCACTGCTAATATTCCAAGTGCCAAAATTAACAAACCGATTTGAACGATTCGATCAACTTTAGTCTTAAATCGATGGACCACATTCTTTCTTCCCAAGAGTTTTAAGTGCTTCAAAGGCATACTTCCTCCTCGGATCGTAATATTTACATATAAAAAATATAAAAAAATCAAAAGCACGCCGTCTAGTCTCGTCAAATTACCATCACTTAACAGTAGGAAAGGCGCCATCGCGATGCCGGCTGTCACCCAAAGTTCTTTCTGTAAAAAATCTCCTACTACCGGTATCGAGCCAAAAATTAAAGCCGCCCCTCCAATAATCCAGCTCAAATTCGCAATATTTGCCCCCACAATATTTCCCAGGGCTATCTGTGGTTCTGCTCTGAAAGCCGCCGCCACCCCCACGAACAGTTCCGGTAATGATGTTGAGAATCCTACCAGAATCGTTGCCAAGATTAGTCTATTAACTTTAATTTCATGAGACAGTTTCCCAAAAATGTCTGCCGCCACACCGGAAGAAATCACCATTACTAAAATCAAAAACAAACCCAATATCAAATTCAAAGCCATACCTTCATTTAACCACAATCCGCTCAATCCGTTTTATTTTATTGCCGTTTTGAATTTTTTCGATGCCTCTTTCCCGCCTCCCACAAAATAGGCACTACCGAGATACCAACTATCATAAGAGCCAAATAATGAAAGTTTTCTCTGACAATAGGGAAGTTTCCAAAAGCGAAACCACCCAACAAAAATAGAGAGACCCAAGAAATCCCCCCAATTATATTGTAGGAAATGAAAGTACCATAATGCATTTTACTGATACCGGCCACAAAGGGAGCGAAGGTTCTAACGATTGGCACAAATCTGGCAAAAACAATTGCCTTTCCTCCATGTCGAGCATAAAACTCTTCTGCTTGCTCAAGATACTCTTTCTTAAAAAATCGACTGCGTCCATCAAAGATCTTTTTTTCCAGTTTGTCCCCGATCCAATAATTAACCGAATCACCTATCACCGCCGCCGAAATCATCAAAATATAAAGGAATAACAAATTAAATGATCCGATCGCGGCCATAGCCCCGGCCGCAAATAACAAAGAATCTCCCGGCAAAAACGGAGTCACTACCAAACCGGTCTCCATAAAAATGACTGTAAACAAGATGCCGTAAGTCAAAGCTCCATATTGGGCAATCACAATTGCCAAATTTTTGTCAATATGTAAGAAAAAATCAAGCAGTATTTTTAAAATCTCCATCTCTCAATCTTACCTTAATTGGCCGATAATTTGGCGATTTGTTCGACTTCTCTCCAAGTAGTGGCCTCTTTTACTCCTTTATCATCTCTAAACTTGATTAATCTCGGAAATCTCAATGCTAATCCCCCGGCATGAGATGGACTTTTGGTGATTTCATCAGCCGCTATCTCTACTACCACAGACGGCTCGACCCAAATATCAGGAATTAATGTGCCACTTACTAAATAATTTTTTGGCTTTTCTTTTATCTCCTTATTATCCAGTCTTATTTTAAGATCTCTAAACTCCTCATCGGTCAACCCAGTACCAACTTTTGCCAGTGATACCCAGTCATCCGCTTTTCTCAAGCCGACCAAAAACGCACCAATACCAAAGTCCGTTCTTTTACCTCGACCCAGGTAATATCCCAAAATCACAAGGTCTAGTGTGTCGGATAATTTTCCCGAAGTTCCTTCCGCTTCTTTAATTTTTACCCAATTCCAACCTTGGCGGCCGGGCAAATACTCCCCCTCCCATCTTTTTATCACTGCTCCCTCAAAGCCTTCTTTTAAAAATTCGTCATGCATTTTTTGAACTTCGCGCGGATCATCTGTTCTGAAATATTCATCCGGGACCAAGCTGTCATTTTTACCAATTACTTTTGCTAATAATTCTCGTCTCTTAAAATAAGGTTCATCTATCAGACTTTTACCGTCCAAATTCAAAATATCAAAAGCATAAAATCGCAAGGGGATTGTTTTGGCTGTTTCACTTACTTCATGCTTTCTTTTTCTGGTGATGGTCATCTGGAAGGGTAGAATTTTGCCGGACCTTGGATCGTACCCTACCGCCTCACAATCCAAAATAACCTCTTTGGCTTTAGTCCAGTTCTTCATTTGAAACAACTCGGGAAACATCGGGCTCGACTCTTCCAAATTCCTGGTATAGGTTTTGATTTCGTTCTTTGCTCTATTAAAGTGGATTTGCACTCTAGTTCCGTCATATTTTTTCTCGACTGCAATCAAACCCATTTTATCGACAATCTCCTTATAGTTATTTAACCGTTGACATAAAGCCGGTACCACTGGCACTCCCGTTTTTACTTTAATATCTTTAAGTCCATCCATCCCTTTTTCCTTTACGATCCTGGTGA
>JAHFKQ010000072.1 GCA_023245265.1 Candidatus Collierbacteria bacterium | reverse complement strand
ATATATACGGAGTATCCAGGGTTGGCTTGATTTGGTAGCGCCAGAGGATAAAGAGATGATGAAGAAATATCTTCAGGAAAACATACTGGGAAAACGAATGCCCTTTAATAAGCAATATCGCATAAAACGACAATCTGATGGTAAGGTCCGATGGGTGCAGGGCTTAGGGAAAGTCGGGGTAAGTAAAAAAGGGAAAGTGATCTCTCTCATCGGTACAATCCAAGATATTAATGAACAAAAACTGACGGAGATTAAGATGAGAGAGCTTAATCAAGAGATAAGCGCGGAAAAGCAAAAGATGGAAGCAATATTAAAGGGTATTGGAGATGCGGTCTTAGTCACAGATGAAAAGAATAAAATCATAATGGCAAACGATGTTATGAAGAAATTCTTGGGAAAAGAAGCCAAAAAGATAAAAGGGAAAACTATTGCTGAAGTTATGCCCTTGTGCTACGAAACGACGACAAAAAAACCTTTCGATATATTCAAAAAAGTGCTGGAAATGAAAACCCCACAAATGCCGGCCGAGGTGATGCTGTTAGATAAGATGGGCAATAATAAAATTTACATTGATGGTGTCGGCTCTCCGGTGATGATAGGGGAGAAACTAATAGGAACGGTGTGGATCTTTCGCGATGTCACGAAGCAAAAAGAGACCGATAAAATGAAAACAGATTTTATTTCCCTGGCCAGCCATCAGCTAAGGACTCCACTAACGGGTATAAAGTGGTTTGTAGAACTTTTGGAGCAGTTGGCACAAAAAAAAGAGGAAAAAAGAGAGTTGGAGTATGTACAAAAAATTGGTGTGAGCAATGAGAGGATGATTTCTTTGGTGAATGATTTGATTACTTCCTCTAAAAGTGAAAGTGGCAACTTGATGAAGGATGTTGGTAAATTTAGGATTAAAGACTTAATCCAACAGGCAATTGATCAACAAGGAAGGATTTTTTCAGATAAAAAGATTGAGATAATAGGATTGGATACAGTTTCGGAAAAGGATGAAGTAGAGGTTGATGCCATTCAAATTACTCAGGTAATTGGTAATTTATTAAATAATGCCGCGAACTATTCCGGAGTGGGGAGTAAGATAGATATCAGGGTAGAAACGACTGATAAAAAAATGAAAATTGTAATAAAAGATCAGGGGTTAGGGATTCCTAAATCTCAGCAAGAGAAAATGTTTAATAAATTTTTCCGCGCTGACAATGTCGCTAAGACGATTCCCGGTTCGGGATTGGGCCTATATGTGGCTAAAAGCATAATTGAAAATCATCGAGGAAAAATCTGGTTTGAGTCCGAAGAAAATAAGGGAACGACTTTCTTTATAGAGTTACCAAAACAGCAAAATCAAAAATGAAAAAAATAATATGGTTGCTGGTAATAATGGGTTTAGGAGTAGGTCTGATGTTCCAACTGGTTAAGATGAAGGCTAGCCGAGACCTAGATAGTAGAGCGAAACAAAAGGAAGTGCCAATGGTAGTGGTAGGGACAACTGAAGCGACAAACAGTGAAGGTAATTTGAAGTTAGTGGGGGTGAGTCGAAAAACGACGGGAGCACAAACGACCTATGAATTTAAGATAGTCGATTCTCAAAAGAATACCGAAGTGCCAATTTACAAAACCGTGGCCGACCCTGGTAGTGAAATAGAAATACCCAGAAACAGCTGGTCCCCGGACTACAAACAAGTATTCATCAAAATGAATAGTCCCGAAGGGGAAAATTATTTCGTGTTTAGAGCTAATGGTGAAAATTATATTGATGGAGGAAAGTATTTGGCTGTAGGTGACTACTGGCGGGAGGCAAAGATGAAGTCAAAGATTAGGGCAATTACCGGCTGGGCAGGGAATGACTTGTTAATGGTTTACACTCTGAATGAGGATGGCCTGGAGGGTCCGGCCTATTGGTTTGTGACAAGTACCAGGAAATTTATGCAAGTGAGAGAGTTTTAGCTCTTGACTTGACAGCGTCGACGAAACAGCTCTTAATAAAGGATGATGGCCCAAAAGAGAAAACAAGTTAAGGCAACTCGCGTAGATTGGTGGGTGATTATTCTGGGAATGTTGGTTGTCCTCATGATTTTGATCGTCTTTCGGGTGGCACAGAGTGCTTTAGGGGATGAACCGGGTATGGGCGGGGGTAAAAAAGAGAATGAGCCAAACTGGGGAAATTCCGATAACTTTGTGCCGACCAAGTCCGTAACAATATGGGTGACACCAAGCCCCACAAGCAATATCCAGACCCAGCAGGTGGTTCTACCAACGACGGAACCGACAGCTGAACCGACACAGGCGACAAGCCAACCGACGGCGCAGCCAACGACGGAAGTGGTGGTAACCCAAACGACTCAAGTAAATATACCGGTAATGAAACAACCGGAAATTAAATCGGTGCCAATCTCCGGGAAAGCGGCAATTTCTTCACCGGGGCAGTTAATGATTACCCCTAAAGCCAGTTCGGGGTCGATATTGGAAGCAATTAAAGAAGGGATTCAATCGATTGGCCGCGGAGAGGTAGTTACCCCGGCGGTGACTCCAATCATTATCCCAACCCCCAAGGCAACTACCAAAAAAGAAATTGAGTTGATGCTAAACACGGTTACCCTGAAATATCAGATCAAAGGAGGCCAGCTAGCACTGGTAAGCCAAGATAGCCAAGGTAGTCAGGTAGCTATCGAAGAGGTCGATCTAAGGAGAACCGAAACCGCAGTTCTGGACCGGTTGGAGAAAAGAGGAATATCACTCAGCTTAACCAGTGATAATAAATTAGCCGTGAGTAATAATGAAGTAACGGCAGTAACTGACCTGCCCATAATGGTGGATGTGGAAACCAAGACTTTGAAGGTATCCACGCCGTCCGGACCAAAACCGGTGACGGTACTGCCCGATAAAGCTCTGAAAAATATTCTGGATTTGGGCGTAATAGCCAGCGTCAATACCCAGGAAATTCCCAGAATTGAGTACCTTGGAGGCGAGCTGGCATATCGGTTTGGGGGAACTAAGAAATACAAAATGTTTGGGTTTTATGAAGTAACAGTACCAACTAGTATTGTAGTCTCGGCCGAAACAGGAGAAGTTGTTTCCAGCGATCAACCATTGGTTACCAAAGTTGTCAGATTGATTTCGATTTGAGATTGACTATTGAGTTTGGGATGTGAGATTTGT
>JAHFKQ010000071.1 GCA_023245265.1 Candidatus Collierbacteria bacterium | reverse complement strand
GGTGAGAGACCTGGAGATACTGGTGCCCAAAACACACTCAGGCAAGCTGTCGGAGGATATTTTGAACGACCCCGAAATTATGAAGAAACTGATAGGAATGAAGAAGAGATACAAACGAGTCTCAATCGTCTCCTACTCAACTACCCCAGAGTTGCTGAACCTGGTGAGAGTGCTGAGAAGCAAGGGAGTCGAAGTGCGAACACCCTCGGCCCCCGAGGAAGCGGACGCCTGGACAGTAAACTTTTATGGCAGTAAATCCGGTATTAGACAACTGACACAAATAAATGGAGCTATCCGAGCCGATCTTAAAATGCCGGAGGGAGTGGTGAGCTCGGGAATCATTGATACGGCCAAATTGGCGGCGACTAAATATATTAAGGAGGGTGGAGTAGTAATAAAAACCAATAAAGGGCATTCCGGAGCCGGAGTGCTGATATATCGCAAAGGAGATCTACCGAAAAAGTTTGCCGAGTGTGAAAAAACAATTTTGGAAATATTTAAGAAGGATGCTTATTGGGAAAAGTTCCCGATTGTGGTGGAGTCCTTGGTCAAACCCAACTCGAGAATTGGAGGAGGATTCCCCAATGCCGAATTCTTTATCAAGAAAGATGGTGAGGTGAAGTTTCTTTATTACTGCGGTATGAGAGTGGACGAGAATGGTGTCTTTGGCGGAGTAGAAATTAGCGATAAAGCCTTGCCGGAGAGAGTGGCTTCCAGAATTACGGATATTGGGTATCTTATTGGTGAACAATTTAGTAAAGATGGCTACCGAGGATACTTTGACGTCGATTTTATTTCCGAAAAAAATGGCGAGATATTTGTCAGTGAATCAAATGTACGTGTGACCGGAGGGACGCATGTCTATCAAGCGGCAGTGGAGCTGGTGGGTAGAAATTTTTCCAAAAAATCTTACGTGCTATCTAATAATATGGCTGAGATACCGGGGAAAAAAGCTTTTACTTTCAAAAAAATCTTCAAGCTGATGGAGCCAATTTTGTTTTCGAGAAAATCCAAGGAAGGACTGGTGATTTGCTCCTCAAACTTATTACATGACGGCTATCTGTCCTACATTATTTTTGGAAAGAATAAGAAGAGGGCGGAGAAAATTGAAGGGGAGATGAAGAGGCTACTAATTAATTAAAACGGCCGAGGATGAGAATGGAGGCGATGGCCATAATTATGCCAATGATTTCGATGAAGGAGATAGACTCTTTAAAATAGAAGACACCGGCTAAAGCAAAAACTAGGGCGGTAATGACGCCATAGACTGTTCCAGCAATAGAAAACTTTACTTGTTTATATACGAAGAACCAAATAAATGTCGTCGATGAATAGATGAGTAGTCCCAATAACAGATATTTCCAATTGACATAGGTACTACCATTTCCAGCTCGTTTGATGAACGAATCCCCCAACACGGTATAGAGAGTAAGTCCAAGAATAATTAAGTAAACGAGAAAACGATTCATGAATAATTCTACCCTACCATTTAGGTAGGAAGGATTTGATGTTGTCTGGGGTGAGGTAAACTGTCTTGGCTTGGCCGGTGACGACCATCATGGCTACCTTGCGAACGATACCTTCGATAGTACGGTTGAGGGTACGAATACCGGCGTCATAACCCAGGGGACGAATAATGCTAGGCCAGAGAGTAGGATCGATGGTGATCGTGGCCGGATCCATACCGGCGGCCTCAAGAGCCTTGGGAAATAAATAGCTCTGAGCAATGTGAGTTTTTTCTTCATCAGTATAAGATGGCATTTGAATGGGCTCCAAACGATCCATAACGGCTGTCGCCAGATTCCCGGTATTATTGGCCGTAGCGATAAAAAGAACTTCGGAAAGATCCACCGGGTAATCAATAAAGTGATCAAGAAAACGATTATTTTGACTGGGGTCGAGAAGCTCTACCAGAACGCCCATGATATCCATACGAGCCTCTTCGGTGACACGATCAATTTCATCCAGAAGAATAATAGGGTTCTTGACGCCGGAATCACAGAGAGCGCGGACGACGTAGCCAGGCTCGGCTTCGATGTGCAGACGGGATTCTCCGCGAAGATCACGGGCACTACCCAAACCCCCGAAAGGAATACGGGCGATGGGACGGCCTAGAGCTTCGGAGAGAGCGTAGGCAAAAGTAGTTTTACCGGTACCGACGAGACCGACAAGACAAACAATGGGGGCACGGGCGGCGCCTAGATTGCGGCTAGCACGGAGTTTGAGAACAGACATATATTCCAAGATTCGATCTTTGACGGACTCCATACCATAGTGGCTTTTGTCCATCGACTCTTTGATGGAAGCGAGATCTATAGCGCGATCGACTCTTTTGGTCCAAGGAACCTTGATAATCCAATCGACATAGTGAGTTACTTTTTCAAATTCTTCGGAATAAAAGCCCTGGGTAAACATGCGCTCCAAGCGGCTGATCATGTCCAGAGCTTTTTCTTTTAGTTCGGGAGGTAGTTCGACACCTTCAAGTTTTTTATTTAGCAAATCAAGATCACGGCGAGCGATTGAATTGGCATCAGAAGTTGGGGCAGAATTATCCATCAAAGTTCATTATATATAATTTGGAATCTATTGATATAGATTGCCACACCCCGACGGAATCGGGGTTCGCAATGACAGAAATGATGGTTAGTAAACTTCGTCGTGGGTGCCGATGTTAACTAAAACGATGCCGTCTTTTTCGTAGATGAATAAAGCTCGAATTTTCATATCGACACTGATGCTCCATGACTGATCCCCTTTGGTATTTATTTTGTGAAGTCGCAAACTGTTGTGATTCGGATTGATCAATAAGAGTTCGATCTTTTTCTCAGTAAGAGATTTAAACATCTTTCCGCGGATTTTGCATAGTTTGGAAAAATTCTTGGCAAACCGGGCAGTGGTTCCAATTATTTTCATTTAACAGGCCAAGGTTTTAGTTTTCCGGCTTTGAATTCTTGGTGAGCTTCTTTGATGGATTTTTCTATACTAGGACTAGCGGTGAGTACCGGTACACCACTTAGACTATCGATGGCTTCTTTAGCCAGAAGAAATTTGGCGTATTTAGTGACGTCATATCCCAGAACGGTAGCACGCATGGCTAAAAGCTGGTTTTCTTCGTCGGTGAGAGTAATTTGGAGCTTAATCATGAGCCTATTGTAGTTTGTAAGTAT
>JAHFKQ010000070.1 GCA_023245265.1 Candidatus Collierbacteria bacterium | reverse complement strand
ATCCGGATTTAGAGTAGCCACCTTTGGCCCCCAGCCAAATTTCTGTCCATTTAAGAGATAGCTATTCATACTCGGCAATCTTCCGGGTCAGGTGGTAGGAGGTGGTAATTAAAAAAGGCGGAATGGAAATGATGACACTTAATAAAAAGGCATAAGCGGCTCCAAGAGGACCAAAGATGGGTATTAAGATCCAGGCAAAAAATATTTCAAAAACAACGGTTAGCACGGCAAAAAAGGAAGGGATTTGGGGCTTATCCAAACCCTGTAGAAGTGCCGTGGGTACGGGGGTCAAGGATACTAACAGAAAATAAAAGCTCAGAACTTTTAGGATAGGGAAAGCCGTCTCGACCACGACCGCATCTTTGAGCCACCACGACAGGAAGGAATGACCAACAGTGAAAGACAAAATGACGGCCAGTACACCCCCTAGCAAAGTAATACTTTCTACCCCCAACACCAAAGATTTCAGCTTTTTAATGCGATCCTTTTCCAAAAGTGAAGCACTGAGGGGGAAGAAGGCTTGAGCAAATTGAGACACGACCCCCGCCCCTTTAGTGACGATACTTTGAGGAATATTAAAAGAGGTGATGGCTCTGGCCGAGACCATTGCTCCCAACATAAAATTACTAAACTGACTTTCGACCTGACCGGCCAATGTACCGATAAAATTTCTAAGACCAAAAGAAAAAAGTTCTTTCCCGGTTTGAGAATCATAGGCGGGCGTAAAGGCATTTCCGGGGTAGAGTTTGAGGGCATAAAGAATCATGTAAATAAAAGTGAGTAGATGAAAAATTAACTGAACACCAAAGAGGATCGCAACATTGGGATAATAGCCGGAGACAAAGGCGGAAATGAGGGTATTGGCCGAACCAACTAAAAGAGTTTTGGAATTAAAAATATCGAAGCGCTGTTCTGCTTGAGGCAGACTTAAAAAGTGATTGTTTATGTGGTTAATAAAAATTATGATAGCCAAAAATGCAATCGACCAATTGAGCGTATTGGTATCCAAAAAAGTAAAGATAGACATTTTGGCGGACAATACCAGTAGTAGAACGATGACTCCGACGAAGAGACTTAAAGCGATGGATAGATAAATAGCAAAGGCGGTTTTCCAGGTTTTAACTTTTTCTTCACGGGTGGTTTGCGGCAAAGAGAGCTTTCTGACTACCGCACTGGAAAGGCCCAGATCAAAGACGGCGGCAATTGAGATAAAAGAAACGAGGAGTATATAAAGCCCAAAAACATCCCGGCCCAAGTTGTGAAGAAGTATAGAGACCGAAAAAAAACTGGCCAGAAGCAAATACAGGTAGCCCAGGAGGTTGTACCCGGTATTTTTGATTAAACTTTTTTTTAGAGACATATTCGGCGGTAGAGTTGGCGAAGCCTTAAGGCGATATGACGATGGTCGTAAAGTGCGACAGCTCGCTGTCTGCCCTCCCGACCCATCTTTCGCCTCAACTCTACATTATAAATGAGTTTGTCTAGGTTTGTCTGAAGGCTTCTGGGGTTGCCAGGCTGGCTGTAAAGCGCCACTTCGCCGCAAACTTCGGGAATGGCCCCGGTAGAAGTCGTGATGACAGGTAGACCACAAGCCATGGCCTCTATCAAGGCCATGCCGTATTGCTCCACCCAGGTTTTTGTACTGCGGCTTGGCAAACAAAAAATGTCGGCTTTTTGATACTCTCGATGAATTTGACCATAAGGGATTCTTTTGACATGTACATTTTTGAAACCGGAAAGATCCCGGCGCAAAGTCCCATCGCCGATGAAAGTGAGATGAAGATGTTTATTGTTTTCGGAAAGCTTCAGAAAAGACTTCATGAGGTCTTCCACTCCTTTTTCCGGGACCAAACGAGCCACACAGAGAATGTTGATGGTCTTCCCCTTTTTGGTGCCGATGGCCGGTCTAAACTTTTGGAGATCCAAACCGACAGGAATGACCGAGACTTTAGATTCGGAAACTCCTTCTTTCACCAAGGCTTTCTTGGCGAGATTGGTTACGGCGATAAAGTGGTCAATGTTCTCACGGGCTTGTCTTTTAAAATTAATTCTGCCCCTGATGCCCTCGTTATTATGAGGAATGATCTCCCAAACAGTACTGATAATTTTTTTGATGAGTCCCCTTCTCTTGGACATGACTGCTTGATGGGTGTAGCCATAATAGGTCTCGGCCACATGAACCAAATCGGCTCCGGCAATAGTTTTTTCTAACCCGAATAGCTGGTGAGCATCCGTAAAAATACGGTTGAGGATAGGGTATTTAAAGGGAAAATTTGGCAGATCCGTCGGTGACCATAATTTTTTGAGAGGCAAATTTATTTTGTCGGAGATAGGAAACTTCGAAGACACCGCAGTAATATCAAATTTCTCTGACAAGGGATAATAGTTCTGTAACTCAAACGGGTTCAAAAATGCCCCACGGATAATAAATACCTTTTTCATTTGGAGAAAAATTTCTTAATTAGAATAAAAAGATCATCAACTAAAAATATTGGTTGTATTATCATGTTTTGCAAAATACCAAAATTTTTTAAATAATATAGTTTTCTTGATATTAACCAGGATGAATGTCTTATTCTGTCTTTATTATTACTACTTCGGCCAGCGAAATGAATTATTTTTGATCTATTGGAATGAAAGACTCTGATTCCTAACTTTTTTGCTCGCAGACAATAATCGACATCCTCTAGATACATAAAAAACCTTTGATCGAATAATCCAATTTTATCAATAGTATTTCTACTTATAAGCATAAAACCTCCGGTTACAACATCTACTGGAAAACAGCTCTTTTTTGTTATTTCGGTCCCAATGTAATAGAAATAATTATGCCAATACTCATTATTGATTAATTTTCGGAAGTTAGTGAAATCGAATATGCCTACAAAAATATTGGGAATTCTAAAATAACTTCCGTTTTGATTTCCTTTGTCATCATAGGTACTTCCCCCTATTATTCCGGCTTCATTCTCGGTTGCACAGCTAAGCAGGTTTTTGATGGTTTGTTCATTTGAAATAGTATCTGGATTAAGCAATAAAACATAATCAGATTGTTTATCAAATAAAATTCCCATATTAACTGCCCTCGAAAAACCGAGGTTTTTATGATTTTGAAAAAGTATTATTCTATGATCTAAGTGCGCTAACTTCTTAATTCTTGACACAGATGAATCAATAGAATTATTGTCTATAACGATAATTTTGATCGCTATGTCATCTGGAACAGAATTTAAGATTGAAGATAAACATCTTTCGATGTATTTTTCTGAATTAAATGTTACTATTATTATTGAGATAGATCGTTTGTGCATCTTAGAGAGGATAGCATTAATAATTT
>JAHFKQ010000069.1 GCA_023245265.1 Candidatus Collierbacteria bacterium | reverse complement strand
GCCGCTCCTCGAATCTCGATGATGGCAGGGGAGTTGTCGAAGTTTTCCTCGGTAGTGGAATCGTCCTCTTGACTCATGCCCTGGGCGGAGCTTTGGAGAAGGTTTTCGAGCTGGGAGCGGAGTCTCGCCACCTCAGCGGTGGCTAGTGTGCCTAGCTCGGGGTCTGCCAAAAGAGCTTCATTATCTTGAATCTCGGCTTCGAGACGGGTGATTTCGGCTTGGAGATACGGATTATCCATATTACAAGGTTACACTAATTGGAGATGGGGGGACCGAAGTTAAGTCGGGCGTGATCTAGGCCTCGGACACAACAGCTTCGACTTTAGCTTCAGGCTTACTGAGCTTTTTCTTAGCATCAAGCATTTCTTTGAGGGACTTCGGGGTCTTATCGACGACTTCGGCACCTTTTTTATTCTTTTTGACATAGCCGGAAGCAGCTTGGCGCTTGGCCATGAATTTATCTACCCGACCCATGGCGTCAATGAATTTCTGGGTACCGGTAATGAAAGGATGGCACTTGTCACAGACATCGACATGGAGCGTTTTTCGGGAACCGCCCACGGTAAATGTATTCCCGCATGCGCAGGTGACGACCATTTCTTCGTAGATAGGATGTAGATTCTGTTTCATAGCTTGGATATTCTACCACAGAATGGTCTTTTAAGCACAAAAAAGCCCCCGGAGGGGCTGGTTTTTTAGATCATAAGGAGGGAAATTATGATTGTAGCGCCAATGACGATTACGGCAATTCCGATTATGGTTAAAAAAATGAAGATGAAGATTGTGAATGTCGGATCGTCGTCAATTTTATTGGAAAGAACTCCAATAATCGTCCGTATAACGACCGATAGGCCTATTGAGAATAATATGGTTCCGAAAAAAACAAAAAGTATTCCTGTGAACATTGAGACTCCTTTTTAAGGTATTCCGGTCGGACCGGGTGAGGGTTCTGAGTTGTGGATATAGTAACAGGTTGAGGCCAATAAGTCAAGTTATGGGGTATTGATTAGGCACCCGTTAGCGCTTTTCGGAGAGGTAGACGCCGGAGATAATCACGATGGTAGCGATCATGGTCAGCGGGGTAAAGGGCTCACGAAGCCAAAGAATGGATAGGGGGATGGAGAAGGCGGGTTTGAGGTAGGTGAAGATGGCAGCTTCCGAAGCTTCGATGAGGCGTTGGCCTTCTTGATAGGCCCAAAAGGCAATAATGGAACCGCCAATGGCCATATAGACAATGCCTGGTACGGCAGCTGGGGCCAGAGAAAAACCAGATTTTTCGACTAGGACCATCACCAGGAAAAAAGGAATACTGATGACAAAAGAGGCAAATGATAGATTAATGGGGTCCAGGTGAATCTTTTTTGAATAAATGAGAAAGGCGGCCCAGATTAGATCACTAATGATAACCAAAAGGTTGCCTTTAAGAGAAAGCGAGGTGAGCGGTTGGCCGGAAAGAAGTGGTTCCAGGGCTAACACTAGAGTGCCACCAATTGCGATGAAGAGACCAAGCCATTCACGAGGTTTTAGAGTTTCTTTGAGAAAAAAAAGACTACCGAGAATGATGAAGATGGGGCTACTGGATTCCAAGATAGAGGCTTCGATCGAAGTGGTGGCATGTAAACCGTAAAAAAGAGGAAGTAGGGTTAAAGGAGTGCCGAGAAGGGCAAGAGTAATAAGCCACTTGAAATTCGCTTTGGGCGCGTGTGGCGAAGTACGGGCGCGGTGGAGGAGAAAGATGGGAAAGAAAATAAAAGTGGCAATGAGGTAACGGTAAAAAAGAAAAAGAGCGGGAGTAGTGAAGTTAAGGGAGTATTTAATAATAGGGGCGGCGAAACCCCAGAGACAGGCGTTTAACAATAAAAAGGAGTAGGCTTTAAAACGAGACTGAGACAGGGCGGGCATGAAGTAATTCTACAAGACTTTGGCGCGGGAGAGAAAGTCTTTACCATCGAACTTTTTGGTGATGGCAAAAATGGTTTGACCGGTTTCCAGTAGATCCAACTTGATGGTGGATTTTTTTGTGAGGGTATAAAGAACCTCTTTGTCTTGGATACTAAGGCCAACTATTTTTTTCTTGAGGTCGAGGGAGCTAATTTTGGCGACGATAGTACCGGAGAGTATTGGATTATCATCTGTCTCAACCACAGAGACTCGTTTGGCCAGCACAATGTCGTCTTTAATAAGAGTGCCGATGACAATGACTTTGTCACCCAAGGCGAGTGACGAAAGTTTGAAAGCGACCCCGCCTTTGGTAAAACTAGTTTTGTCGCCGGTGGTGATCTGGATTAGAGTTCCCTCCTTGGAGTCCAGAGTGATGTTGCCGGAGTTAATAGATTTGACGGTACCAACATAACCTACCAAGGTTTGGAGATTAATCTTTTCCCGGAGGCTGGCTTCGGTGGAACCAATATTTTCTTTGACCATGGTCTTGATTTTTTCTTGAATGTCTTGGGTATCGGACGGAGTGATAGAGGAAGAAGGAGTAGCGGTCGGGGTCACAGTGGCGGCGTAGATAGGCCGTATCCGTACCTGTGCGAAGATGACAATAAAGAAAATTAATGAAAGTAATGAGATGTTTTTCATTCCGGTAAAGTGTTGGTTTGAATAACAGTGATGGATTGAGATTCGGTTAAGTTATCTTTCAAAAGAGTGGTCACGGTGAGAGTATTTTCACCGCCGACTAAATTTAGTTGAGCGGAAAAGGTGCCTTCCGGACTACTTTCGATAAGTAGATCGTCGACCTCACTAATGACGGCCAAAGTAGAGTTAGGTAACGCCCGGCCGGTGAGAGTGATAACTTTTTCGGTAAGCACTGAGTGATTTTGGGGTGAGTCAATCTCAAAGGATTTTTTGGTGAGGGTACCGGCAGGTTCCGAAGAAGGGGTGGCCGTTTCCTTATTGAGATTTAAGTTACTGACCGATTTGTTAGCCAGCCTGATACCAAAAAGAATAATGGCGCCTAAAATGATTCCAAAAATAACAGCAAATAAAACTTCTTTGCGCATAGCCCCTCGATTATATACCTCCGGGTCCTAAAGCAACCGGTGATTGCTGTGATAATATAATCTCATGGAAATTACATATCTCGGTCACTCTTGTTTTAAGTTAAAAAGTAAGGATGGTCTGATAGTTTACATGGATCCCTTCAAGGCAGAGATGGTTGGTTTACCATTACCCAAAGATGTGGCCGATGTGATTACCATTTCTCACGCGCATGAAGATCATTCGGCGACTTCGGTGATTACCGGTCCGGTGAATCGAGTCGAAACTTTTTTGATTAATAAAGTGGGGGAGTACGAAATTGCCGGAGTCCAAATTTCCGCGACGAGAGCCTTTCATGATAAAACCAACGGCTCCGAAA
>JAHFKQ010000020.1 GCA_023245265.1 Candidatus Collierbacteria bacterium | reverse complement strand
CATGGACGCCTTAATCCCCGCAGACTTGACGGCTCCTCCTTTGGTAAATCTTTATACCGGTTCCAATAAATGGCAGTTGCGGGACTTAAATTACAATCCGGACTATGTTTCCACTGCCTCCAATTTTTCCGTGGTTATTAACAAAAGTTTAAATATCAAGCCGGATATTATCATGGCCGTAAACAACCAACTCATTTCCGATCTTCTTGAGGAAGATAAGGGTGTGGTCATCAACGGTCAAAATGTCACCGCCGAGACTTTTCAAACCGAAATCTCCACGGTTTCCCCAAGTCCTCTCTATGCCCAACTTATCGAACATTACTTGACAAATCTCACCGAACATCGTCTTTCGCTGGCTACTTTGGGTCGGGTACTGACTCACCAATCGTTAACCGGCCAGCTTCTATTTTGGACTGCCGATGGTCAGCTGGAAAAAAATCTGGCCGATCAAACCTTCTCCGGCGCCGTTTTGGCTCACTCTTGTCACCCGGCTATCCCGAGTACCGTGCCCTGTCTCAGTGAAACTACTTACCTAAACGAATCGAATTTTTCCCTCATCGGTGTCGGTGGTGATCTCAAAAAAAGAATTACCCATCGGGTTTCCTTTCTATCCGGCGGTATAAAACATACCTATGTCATAGACTATCGCTTCATCAAAGAATTCAAAAATTTAAACCGGGACTTAAATACCATCATTCAGCTTTATGCTCCGTCAGGCTCAGTCCTTGGACCGGTCACTCTCAACGGCAAGATTCTCTCGGCTAAGTCGGTTTTAAAACAAAAAGATAACAACCTGGAAAGATTCCAGATTCCTCTTGCTCTCCTTTTCAATCGGGATAATCAGCTTCAGATTGAATTTACCTCCTCAGTCTCGGGTACCGGGCTGCCTTTTGCTTACTCTTTGACCGAGTATCGGCAACCCGGTCTGTTACCGGGTGAAAGCAATGTGGAAATTGCTCTTGAACTGCCCGGCGGCTCTCGGGCTTCTCTCGTCACCTCACCGGCCATCTCCACCCCCACCGGCTATAACTTCATTTATCCGGACAAAACATCTTCCTTCGGGATTGTCTTCGAGCCCAAATAGGGACAAAAAGTTGAGAAGTGAGGCTGTATCGGCTACAATACCTCTCATGAACAAATTTGTCTTAAAAGCTGAAAAGCGCGTCATTCTAGGTAGCAAAGTCAAAAAACTCCGTCGGCTCGGTCTTATCCCGGCTAATGTCTTCGGTCACACCGTCGAAAGTCAGGCCATACAGGTCTCAGCCGTCGAATTTGCCCGCGTTTACAAGGATGCCGGTGAGACCAGCCTTATTTGGCTGAAAATCGAAGGAGAAGACAAAGAGCGACCCACCCTTATCAAAGCTTTGACCAACAACCCCGTTACCGGTCAAAAACTACATGTCGATTTCCACCAGGTTAACCTTAAGGAAAAAGTCACAGCTAATGTGCCGGTCGAAGTCATTGGTGAAAATCAATTGATCAAAGATGGCCTTGCTGTTCTTGATCTCAATATTCAGGAAATTGAAGTCGAAGCTCTACCTACCGACCTTCCCGAGCAGATAACCTACGACATTTCCACTCTTAAAGAAATTGGTGATCATCTCAAGGTGTCCGACGCCAAGCTACCTGCCGGTGTTACCGCCGTTACCGATCCTGAAAAAATCGTCGTCGCCCTTGGTGCTCCTATGAAAGAAGAAGAACCTCTTGAAACTGAAGTTGTCGAAGCCGAAGTCGTTGGTGAAGCACCCGCCGAAGGCGAGGCTCCCAAAACCGAAGAGGCCAAAGCAGAATAACCCCTGCTATTCCACCCAAAAGACTCCTCGAAAGGGGAGTTTTTTGTTATTCAACAGGTACCTCAGGCCATTTCTGAGAAATCAGTAGCCCTTCATCAGGAAAAACTTCTTTCCAAACCGCTTCGGTAACAAACGGGACAAAAGGATGTAGCACGATCGTCAAGCTCTTGAAGCCCGCGAGAAGAGTTTGATTCCCCACCTTCCCTTGCTTGCTTTCTTCGATCATTAAGTCACAGAACCAGTGCCAAAACTCGTTGTATACAGTCTCAGCGGCTAGACCCACCTTATTGCTATCCATCAATCTCGTAATTTCACTTATAACCTCTCTCAGTTTCTTCTCAAACTTTTCATCACCATCTGTTTTCGGTTCTTGAGATTGTGGGTTCTTAAGTTCTTGTACATATCTTCCCGCGTTCCAGATTTTATTCGCAAAGTTTCTCATACCTCTTACTTTATTTTCCCCGGTGCTCGAATCCACACCCGGAGCCGTACTCATAACCAAAGCCATTCGTAAGGCATCCGTACCGTAAGCCTCGGATAATTTAAGTGGGTTCACTACATTACCTTTACTCTTACTCATTTTGTCGCCCTTTTCGTCTCTTACCAATCCGTGGAGGTAAACGGTCTTAAAGGGGGACCTTCCTGTCATATAAATTCCGAGCATCATCATTCGCATTACCCAGAAGGGGAGAATATCGTAAGCCGTCTCCATCACATTGGTCGGATAATAGCCTTCAAAGTCTTTTTCCTTACCGAGCTTAAGTGTCAATACCGGCCACTGCCCGGAAGAAAACCAAGTGTCGAAGGTATCCGTTTCTTGAGTGTATCCCTCTCCAGGGTTGGTCTCACTCACCACATAGTCTTCTCCCTTGTACCAGACCGGCATTCTAATGCCCCACACAATCTGTCTGCTAATATTCCAATCACGAAGATTCTCGAGCCAATGTCTCAAAATTTTTTCTCTACCGGCTCCCAATATCTCGGTCTCTTTAGCGTCGAGTGCCGCTAGTGTTTTATCGGCCAGAGGTTTAACTTTAATAAAAAACTGCTTCATCGGTAAAGGCTCAATTACTCGGTGACAGCGATAGCAAACACCCACACTGTGTAAGTAAGGTTTAGTTTCGACCAATGTCTCACCTAAATCAGCAATAATTTTCTCTCTTGCGGCGCTGACACTTAATCCTTGATACTCGCCGGCATTTGGTGTCATTTTGCCATTTGTACCCACTACCTGATGTTTTCTTATGATCTCATCTAGATTCCATCCTTGTCTTACAGCCACCTCCCAATCATTACTATCGTGGGCCGGTGTAATTTTGACTGCCCCGGTTCCAAACTCCATGTCCACCATTTTGTCTCCCACGATCGGAATTTCCCTCTTGCTGATGGGTAAAACGATGGTTTGTCCAATGAGGTCTTTGTACCTGGGATCTTCCGGATTTACCGCCACAGCCACATCTCCCAGCATCGTTTCCGGTCTGGTCGTTGCCACCGCTAATTTACCGTAGTTTATTAAATACAAACTGTCCTCTCGTTCTTCATGGTCAACCTCCAATTCCGAATAAGCTGTTCCGCACTTGGTACAGTAATTAACCAGCCTTTCTCCACGATAAACCAGTCCATCATCGTGAAGCTTTTTGAAGGTTTTGATTACTTCTTTGATTACTCCCGGGTCAAGAGTGAACTTGTAACGACTCCAGTCCGCGCTCGCTCCCAGTTTTTTCATTTGGTCAATCGCTACCCCGGAGTTTTCCTGAACATATTTCCAGATCATTTCATAAAGGGTCGCTCTATCAAAGTCAAAACGGCTCTTTCCTTCTTTGGCCAGTTTTTTCTCAAAAACAAA
Organism: Candidatus Collierbacteria bacterium; assembly: GCA_023245265.1. GTDB lineage: Bacteria > Patescibacteriota > Microgenomatia > UBA1400 > MFAQ01 > UBA10133. Next base: position 9,568 of record JAHFKQ010000020.1, on the reverse strand, counting down.
CTGAGTTTCAATCCCGGCATGATCTGTCCCCGGTAACCAGAGAGCGGCTTCGCCCTTCATCCGGTGGAAGCGAATCAAGATATCTTCGATGGTCACAAACATCGCGTGCCCGACATGAAGTGGGTCGTTAGCATTTGGAGGCGGCATGATAATGGTGAAGGTCTTTTGTCCGGATTTTAAGATTTCTTCCCCTGACGGCGGTGTAAAAGCACCACTTTTCTCCCACTCGCTGTAGATCTCAGTCTCACTCTGTTTGTGATCGTAATTTTTATCCATCGGTAAACTTATTTTATCGTATAAAGACTTAGACGACGGCCAAGCTTGGCTCCGGTCTAAGATCAAGCTCTGACTTTTCCGGCCGCATAATTGCCGCCGCTCCCACCATGGCGGCATTATCTCCACAATACTTTAGATCAGGCACAAAAAATTTCCTTCCGGCTTGTTCTACTTCTCTGCCCAAAGTGTCTCTCAATTTTCTGTTTGCCGCCACCCCTCCTGCCAGGATCACACTTTTTGGTTGATAAACCTCGATCGCCTTAAGAGTTTTTTTGACCAAGACTTCTACCACGGCCTCGCTAAACTCTCTGGCAATCAAGTTCTTGGTTTTTTCATCTAGTTCCTTTTGGACTTCTACCATTCTGGCAACAGCCGCTTTAATTCCGGAAAAACTCATATCCAATCTCGGATCGTGGATTAGAGGCCTGGGTAATTTGAATTGGTTTTTATCTTTTGTCCATTCCTCTTCGGTCACCTTACTCGCCGCTTTATCCACCTCGGGTCCACCGGGATAGGGTAGACCCAGTAGCCTGGCTGTCTTATCAAAAGCTTCTCCCACCGCATCATCTCTGGTTCCCCCTATCCATGTCCATTTAGTCAGGCTTTCCATTAGGATCAAGTCGGTGTGCCCACCGCTAACGACCAAGCCCACCGCCGGTAATTCCGGCACCTCTGCTCCGATCCAGTTTGCCAGTATGTGAGCCGCCATGTGGTTTACCCTTAACAAGGGCTTATTCCATGCCCACACTAGAGCCTTCGCTGTTTCTACTCCAATTAACAGACTACCCATTAGCCCCGGCCCGTAGCTTACGGCTACTGCGTCAATCTCTTCACCTTCCATGGCCTCCAAAACTACGGGAATAATACTTTTGACCTGTTCTCTGGCTGCTACCTCGGGCACGATGCCACCGTATTTTTGATGCATTTCCACGGAACTGGCCACAATATTCTTAAGAACCCTCACTCCGTTCCCAAAACTCTCCACCACCGCCGCGGCCGTTTCATCACAGGTAGATTCTATCGCCAAAACTTTCATTCCTTATATTTTAATCTAAAAGGTGTGTCGATAGTTAAAATTCTCGAAGTCAGCGTCCTTTGTGCCGATATTTTGCAAAGTGCGTAGAGCAGGCCCACTGCGAAGTCAGGGGTCTACGCACTGCAAACAAGAAATTTTCCTCGCAGGGGAAAACTGTCGGTCGGTCACAAACGGATGCGGACAAGAGACAAAACTACCTCGCCGCCAGATCCCCGGTTCCTTTAAGATATATCGCCTGCCAAGGCTGGTAGTTACTGACGAAAGTCTTCTCATAAATACTCTCTCCATTTCTCTCCACCTTGTAATCAAACACCACCTTGGCTCCCCAAGCCGACCAATCGATTTGTTTAGTTGTTCCCAAAGGCAATGTTGGGTCGTCGACATACATCGTTGGCGGGGGAGGAGACTGGTTCGAAATTCTCGGTACCGAGACCGTTGATTTTCGGCCATCACTGGTGCCATAGATATTTACTTTCATCGAAAGTTTTTTGGTATCCACTTCTTCTTGGATCAGAATATAGCTTCCGGTATCGTTTAGGAACTTCAGATCGGCGGATGGATAATAAACAGTCGCATCAATTCCGGGGGGACTATCCTGCTCGTAATATCCCACTCGATAAGCGTGAGCTTTTCTTTCGGTGATGGGTAGACCGGCATCAAGCGCGGCTCTAAAAGTCGTCGTCGACACTTGACACACCCCACCTCCATCACCCAGTACCGTTCGGCCGGCGCTGATAATGTAAGCGGTTTGGTATCCGGTCGCCTTAGAAATATCTCCCACTGTCTTTACAAAGGAAAACTCTTCTCCGGGAGCCACTAGTGTTCCGTTAACTCTGGAAGCAGCCAAATTGACATTAAATACTCTTCCCGGAATTGAATGGTAAAAAGTCGATTTCCCAGAACCGATAAGTTCTTTAATTCCCAGGTTATTAATATCCCCGGTTTTAATTTTAGGATAGGTCAAGATCGCCGGTACTTCCAGCTCTTTCTCTTCCCCGGCCAACAACGCCTGGGCCAGCTTTTCTTTAAAGTTTGGAATATCCATTGTGGCTCCAATAATTTCCGGTTTAAATTCATTCACTTTGTCATTCTCAAAGATAAAGACCGCGTCTCTGGGTTCTACCTCAATCGCCGGTCTGATTGATTTGACTAAGGATTCAAAATGATTGGTATCGACAGTCTCACTTGTGAGGCCAAAAAGAGTCATCATTTCGTCAAAACTTAACGATCTTTGAAAATCTCGGAATCTTAAGGTTAGTTTTTTATCCTGCCATTTATTAAGTGCCGCTATCGCTTTTGCCACGGTTTCCTTATTTACACCCGTATCCACAATCTTTTCCGGCACCCTGATTTCGTGTCTCCCGGGGAGAGCCAGTTTGGCTAATATCTCCGTCGTTAGTTCGTCTTTGTTGATCTCAACTCCATTTTTTCCCAAGATTACCTTTATCTCTTTACCGTCTCTCGATAGCTTCGGCCAAACCGGTTGCTGATCTTCCTTGGTCGCCAGTTCGTCAACCAAGTCACTCAGCTCTGATCGGTCAATTTTTACCGGCACCGTAATTTCTACTCCTTTTACTAAAGTTTTTACTCTCTCGGAAATCTTAGTCAGAATATTACCGTTTCGACCCACTCCCAAAGCTTGGTCAACGGCCCACAAATCGTCTCTCTCGGTCTTAATGCTGTTAAGTTTTGCCACTTCTTTCCCTTCGACTACCAGTATCACTTCGTTTGGTTGAGTCTCAAAATAGGTCGACACCAGTCTCAGCGCCGCTTCTTTGTTCATTCCGGTCACTTCGATTCCGGCAATTTTAATTCTGGGAAAAATTAATTTTCGAAAAGCCAAACTATATCCGGTCATGACGGCCACAGCCATGAGACCGAGAATTATGATGATCCCCAAGATATATTTTAATTTTGTCATTCTTGATATACTTTATCTATAATTCACACTTCGCTTCTTACATTTTAACTTGACTACTTAACTTATGGATAATCAATTTCCACTTCCTGGACCGACAGCGATGGTTCCTGGCCCTACACCTATGACTCCGGCTTCACCTCTTAATCCTCTGACACCTTCACCGGTTTCTCCTTCTCCCACCCTTTCGAATCTCACTCCTCCCGAGGAAGCCGCTCCACCTCCCCCTGGCTATCAACCTCCGGCAGCCACCGGTGCCCCCGTTATCAAGGCTTCTCTCGCTCGCTTAATCTTACCTATCGGAGTTGGGCTAATCGTCATTGGCCTGATAGCCTACATTATTTTCCGCCTTTTCTTTGGCAGTAAGACTCAAGCTCCTGTTTCGGTCACCCCATCACCCGCGGTCACCCTCACTTACTTCGGTCTATGGGAACCCACCTCTGTGATGAAACCGGTTATTGATGCTTTTCAAGCCAAAAATCCCAATATTGTCATCGATTATCAAATGCAATCTTCTCAAGATTATCAAGATCGGGTGAAAATCGCCCTTCAAAGTTCCAACTCTCCCGATATCGTTCGTCTGCACACTACTTGGTTACCTCTTTTTGCCACCGATCTCTTACCGGCTCCCCCCAACACCCTTTCTGCTACCGAGCTAAACACCAATTTTTATCCCATCGTTGGGAAACTTTTGGTCGCCAGTAATCAGGTCTATGGGGCTCCCATGACAGCTGAAGGCCTCGGTTTGTTTGTAAATACCGCCATGCTTCAACAAAAACAGTTACAACCTCCAAAAACTTGGGAAGATTTATTAACTGTTGCCAAGGCAGTCAAGGAAGCCGATCCTCTTACCGGTAAGATTACTCGTGCCGGTGTTGCTCTTGGCAACACCACTAATGTCGAGAACTGGCCGGACATTGTCTCTCTTATGCTACTTCAAGCCGGAATTTCCTTGACTGACATCCAAGGTTCAGAAGTCTCTACGACTCTTACTTATTACACCGACTTTGTGACCAAGCACGGTGTTTGGGATGAAACCATGCCTCCTTCAACCGTGGCTTTTGCTAACGAGAAAGTGGCCATGATTATTGCTCCCAGCTGGAAGGCTCGAGATATCAAAGCCATCAACCCCGGTCTGTCGTGGCAAGTATTTCCGGTCCCTCAACTTCCCGATGTTGATCCTACTAACTGGGCCAGTATCTGGTTTGAAGGTGTCTCCAAAAACAGTAAGCATCCTTTAGAAGCTTGGAAGTTTGTCTCGTTCTTGGCCTCCGCCGAAGCCCAACAAATTCTTTTTGATTCAGCCACTACGGATCGCGGTTTTCCTCAGCCCCCGGCCAACAAAGCCGTTGCTGAGACTGCCTCCAAAAATCCTGTCCTTGCCCCCTTTATTGCCGAACTTCCAACGGCTAAGAGTTTCTATACCGCTTCGATGACTCAAGACTCGAAAACGGCTTTAAACTCTCGCCTCATTAAATATTTGGAAGATGCTATCAACGGCTTGATCGCTCATCAAGAAACTCCTAAGGTGGTTGAAGCGCTTCATAATGGTTTTGTCCAAGTTCTATCTCAATACGGATTAGTGGCTGCCCCCACCCCGACTCCTACACCCTAGTATGGATCTCGACCGAGCGGTAACGGCGACCATTGCCTACGCGACTTTTTTTCGCTTTCCACTTTTTCCTGACGAAATTTATCACTGGCTAATTTCTCCTCGTCGTGTTTCTTTAGCTAAGCTCAGGCCGCACCTTTCCCGCTCTCTTTCTCCCTCGGAGGAACGCTTCCGCAAATTGACCACTCGCTATACGGTAGAGAAAATCAGCCATGCTCAAAAATTGGTCGGTATCTTAAAGTATTTTCCGGGACTCAGATTGATTGCGCTAACCGGTTCTGTCGCGGCTCGGAATCCTCAAAAAAACGACGACATCGACCTGATGTTTATTACCTCTCCCCACACTCTTTGGCTCATCCGGCCGTTTGTCATTGGTCTCATCTCACTTTTTTTTCGTCGTCGTCATCCTGAAGAGAGCCATGCTCATGCCCCTAATGCTTTTTGTCCCAATCTGTGGCTAGATGGAACCTCGCTTTCCATCCCGGATTTTCAACGCTCACTCTATACCGCTCATGAAGTTTTACAGATAGTACCCCTTCTTGATAGGGGAGATACCTATCAGCATTTCATTCAAGCCAATCGCTGGACAAATCAATATTTGGCCAATGCTTATGCCGCTATCACCGGTGGCAAAACTCTCAATTCCGTATCCACAGGTCTCTTCGTGTTATTTTTTCCCCTTAACTACCTTTTTTATCTTCTCCAGCTCTTCTATATGTCTCCCAAAAAAACTTCCGAAGTCGTCCACCTTCACGGAGCCTTTCTCCACACTACCGACTTTTCCTCCAAACTTGATACTCACCTGAAATCATTAAACAACATATAATAAAATTGCTATGGATTTCTTTACCCTCTACATCTACCAACCTTTTTTCAATATTCTTGTTGGTCTCTACTGGCTAACCGGTTTTATTCTGCCCGCTCCGGACATGGGTTTGGCCGTGATATTATTTGCTATTGCTGTCCGGATTATCCTCCTGCCTTTTGACTTGATTGGTGAACAATCTGACGAAGATAAATTTCGTGTTTCCGAGCGGGTCAAGCAAATTAAAAAAGAATTTGCCTCCGATCCTGTGCGCGAGAGGGAAGCCACTCGCGAAATCATGCGTCAAAGTCCCAAAGCCATTTTTTCGGAAGTTTTTACTATTACCATCCAGGTCCTGATCATTCTTATTCTTTATCGTATTTTTACCACCGGTTTGGAAGGAGCCGACATGCACCTCCTTTATAGTTTTATGCCTGCCGTCCGTCAACCTATCAATTTGATGTTTATGGGAGTTTATGATCTCTCACGCACCAACGGAACCCTCAATCTCATTCAGTCCCTCATGATCGGTCTTAGCGAAATAGTTCATCTCTACTTCGCCCCCATCAAGCCTACTCGTAAGGACTTCCTCTCCCTTGTTCTCATCCTGCCGGTCGTTAGTTTCCTTATCTTTATGTTTCTCCCTGCCGGTAAGAAAGTTTTTATTATCACCTCCCTCGCTTTTGGCATCATTTTGCGGCTTTTTAAGCAAATTCTCTTCTTGACCTACTCTCTGAGGCATCAAACTCCAGTCGAGACGGCCCCTCAGGCTCCGGTTACCCAGACTACTCCTCTTGCCTAAAAAGAGATATAATCATCTAAGTTATGGCTGATTTTGATAAATTGGTAGTTTCATTTCTCGTCGATGAAGTCGTTGGAGGCTTTTTTATCTCCGTTCCCCCCGGCCATGTGGCCTGTGTTTACGATCGGGGAGCTGGTGTCTTAAAGCGCGTCTGGGGACCGGGACTCCATCTTAAGATTCCCTTTTGGCAGATAGCCAAACTTTTTAATGCCCAGGTTCTTGAATACACTATTAGGCATGGTTTTGATCTCTCGGTCAAAGAAGCCCTCGGAGACGAACCGGTAATTGCCACCACCAAGGATAATAAAACCATCTCCATCGAGGGCTCTATTCTATTCCGCCTCGACAAGGCCAACGCTCCTCTCCTGTGGGAAAACATTGGCGACAACTTTGTTTCCAAGGTGATCCGTCCTTACTCTCGCAGTCGTATCGCCGCCGCCTTCAGCAAGCACGACTCCAAAGAGATAGGGGCCGAGCGTTCTCAAATTGAATCCATGCTCAAAACTGAACTCAACGATCTCTTTCATGATAGCGCGCTGATTATTGAGAATGTTCTTTTTTCTGAGGTCAAGATCATCGATTCGGAAGCTCATCGTGCCGGTCAGAGTATTCTTTCTGCTCCGTCGGCGGCTTAGTTTTTTTATATACTTAATTTATGGCTGCCCCCAAATACTCTGTTCTTCAGATCCGTCCCGCCAAGGATTCTCTAGTTGGCCAGGCCGCTTTTATCGAGTTTTTGGCCTCCCTCAAGTCTTCCCTCAAAGCCGGCTTTATGGAGCGTCTTTTAGGTACTTTTGAAACCATTTCCCTCGAAGTCGTCAACCTAAATCAAACCACCTTCTTTATCATTGCTTGTCCGGAACGCCTGGAACATCTCGTCCGTTCCCAGATTGCGGCTCAGTATCCGACAGCCCTCATCACTCCCATGCGAGATTATTTACCGGACTGGCTTAATCACGGCCAACCGGCCCTCGGTCAGCTAGTCCTCACCGGGCCTTCTCATCTTTCTCTCAACTCCACCTTAGATGACAAAGTCGATCAGATGGCTTCCATTCTGGGCAGTCTTTCCCGAGTCCCGGCCGGTCAGGCCGCCATTGTCCAAATCTGTCTCTTTACCGCTCCCAAAAACTGGCAAAAAGCCATTCGTGGTGTCTTAGACAAAGGTATTCCAAATCCGGACCCTCTCAAATCAGCTTCACCCCATCCCCAAAAAGCTATCATTGAGAAAAAACTAGCCTATCAATCTTTCGCTTGCGACATTCGCTTGGCCGCCATCACCCCTGATCCCCACACTTCATCTCAACTCCTTTCTCAGCTGGCCGCCGCCTTTGGCACTTATGCTCTTTCGGAGGGTAATAGCTTGGCTCTTAAAAAACCTAAGTATCAAAGTTCCATCGACAAACTCCGTCGGATGATGTTGGACCGCTCTGCCAAGTATTCCAATCAATATCAATATCTTAACTACGGTGAAATTACTGCCCTTTTCCATCTGCCCGGTGTCCTCCTCGCCCCCATCAAGGGGATTGCTTGGGGTAAAACCTTAAAAGGTGAAGCCCCGACCAATTTGCCTGTCGATGAAGGCATCCCCGAAAGTGAACAAAAACTTTATAATTTTTTCGCCAAGACCGAATACAAAAACCATTTGGCTGTCTTTGGCATGAAGAAGGGGATCGATCGTCTCCGCCACACCTATATTCTCGGCAAATCCGGTACCGGTAAATCCACTCTCATTGGAAGGATGGCGGTGAATGACATCCAGCACGGTGAAGGTGTCGCTTTTGTCGATCCTCACGGTGATGCCGCCGAAATTCTTTTGGACTACATCCCGGAAAGTCGCATTAACGATGTGGCCTATCTCGATCCTTCGGTTCCCGGCAAATCCTTTTGGATGAATCCTTTATTTGTAAAGACCCCGGCTCATGGGGAAATGGTTGCTTCCAGTATCGTATCTATATTTAGTAAACTCTACGGCAACTCTTGGGGTCCGAGACTCGAATACATTCTTCGCAATACGCTTCTCACTCTAGTTTACAAGCCGGAGACTACTTTGGCCGATGTCCCTCGCATTCTGACCAATAAAGATTTTCGAGAGAAAGAATGTCTCATCCATGTTACCGATCCGGTGCTCATCAATTTTTGGCGAGACGAATACGACAAGTACTCCGAAAAATTCCAAACCGAGGCTATCGCCCCTATTCTTAACAAAGTCGGTCAATTTATTACTTCACCCACTATCCGCGACATCATTAATCACCCCAAAAGCACGGTCGATTTTGAAGACATGATGAACTCCGGCAAAATTATCATTTTAAATTTACCTCAAGGCAAAATTGGTGAAGATAATGCCGCTCTCCTGGGTGCTATGTTTATCTCCCAAATCCAAATCGCCGCCATGAATCGTGCCAATATCCGCGAAGATGATCGTCGGGAGTTTTTCCTTTATGTCGATGAGTTCCAAAACTTCGCCACCAGTTCCTTCGTCAAGATACTTTCCGAAGCCCGCAAGTATAAACTTGGCTTGATCCTTGCCAATCAATACATCGCTCAGCTTCCGGAAGAAATTCAAAACGCCATCTTTGGTAATGTCGGGACTGTCATGAGTTATGTTGTCGGTGCTTCTGATGCCGATCGTATTGTGAAGGAGCTTAACAGCCTCTACACTCCCGATGATCTTGTCGGACTGGCCAAGTACCAGCTGGCCATGAAGATGTCTATCGACTCGCAAGTCTCGCAACCTTTTTCGGCTAATGCTTTACCTCTTCCCAACACCCAGACTCATCAAAAAGAAAAAGTTTTGGCCGCCACCTACGCTAAATACTATCGTGAAACCAAACCGATGGATATGTCTCAAGTTACCGCTCTGATGACCCCTCCGGCCAAACGCTATACCGAAGGTGTCGATACTCGTCCGAACCCGGTTTCTACTTCTTCTCCCAGCTCCGCGTCCAAACAGCCTTATGTCCCTCAACTTCCCCCGGTTCCTCCTCGTACTCAACCAAATCCGTTCAAGATTCCTCCTTCCGGCTCCACCATGATGCCTCCGGCCTCCAATATGCCCAAACCCCTTACCCCTTCGGCTGTTTCCACTTCCGTTCTCCCCGAACCGTCTCTCTCCGACT
>JAHFKQ010000068.1 GCA_023245265.1 Candidatus Collierbacteria bacterium | reverse complement strand
GCGGTGTCATTGGTCTCGGTAGATGTAGATTACTGGAAAGCCTTGGCCGCGGCCGGGGTGAACTGGAGCGGAGACTGCAATGTCAAATCGGGAAACGCCACCGACTGCACCAACGGCACCGGTAATCTAGGTAATATTAAAATTAGTGGAAATTTGAATTCCAGTAATGGGGTGACGATGTCTTTGACCGGACCGGTGTGGGTCAAGGGAGATATTAATTTTTCAAATAATGTAATTGTAAATACCAGTGAGTCGGCTGGTGTCAATTCGGTGGTGATAGTAGCCTCGGACCTTACTAATCCCTCGGTCAGGGGCAAAGTGGAGATGAGTAATAATGTGGTTTTTAACCGGAATTCGAAAGGGGCCGGTGCCATCATTATCTCCGAAAATACCAGTACCAATTGTGCCAGTGCGGCGATCAATTTGTCCAATAATGCCACCTCGGTGGTGTTGATAGCCCTAAACGGTTGTATCTATGTTCAGCAGAATGCGGTGGTCAACGGAGTGATCGGAAATAAAATCCATTTAACTCAAAATTCGAAGATTAATTATGACCCCAGTTTGGCTCGAGCCATAGTAGTAGCCGATACGGGCGGCTGGAGTGTTGTGAATATGAGAGAGTATTAGTAAGATTAAGACAGATATGCCTGCCAAATCATCTCTGGGACTATATTTTACCGATAACTTTATTGAGGTCTCTCAAGTTTCGGCCGATGGCACCAGATTGGAGCGGTTCGGCCAGATGGTTTTACCGGCCGGGTTGGTGATCAATAGTGAGATCAAAAATATTGACCAATTTATCCAGGTCATACAAAAATTATTTGCCACGGCCAAGCCCAATGCCATCAGTTTAAACGAGGAGGTGGTAATTGGGGTAAACGATAACCGGGTATTTTTGAGAGAGTTTGTCGTCCCCAATATTCAAGGTAAAGATATCGATGATGCCATCGAGTATCAAGTGCGATCTCTCTTGCCGGTGATGCCCACAGGGGTCCAGACCGACTGGCAAATTATCGGCAAAGACGCCGAAGGAGGTATCGAAGTTTTGTTGGCGGCCGTTCCCCTGCACATTATTGAGAGTTACATTTCGGTTTGTACCACAGCCGGTCTGCGAGTAGTGGCGGTCGAGCCGGCCGTCTTTGCCAATATTAGAGTCATCAATCAAGCTCAACTTTTGGGACGAAATCAACTGCTGATCTATTTGGGTGACAATTTTGGAGTCTTTTCGTATATTACCAGCGGTAATCCGCGTTTTTCCGATTTCTTGTCCCAATTGGAGATCGATAAAAATGGTGGCTTAAGCAAAACGATACAGGCATATATTAATTTTGCGAATTCCAAACACCCCAGCCGACCAGTCTTGGAAATTGTGGTTTCCGGATCAAGGCAGGATATCGATACTTTGACACCGGCCTTAAAAACGGAAAATATGCCGGCGGTAAAAGCTATTAGTCGTTTGGCCCGGACCGAAGTGCTAAACCATACCCTTTTACATACTGCCCACGGCTTAAGCTTGAAAACACTAGATGCCGCAGTAACCATCAATGTTCTGCCATTGGACTTTAGACTGGAAGTAATTAGAGAAAGATTAAGTGGGACTTGGAAATTGATTTTAAATTTTTTGATCTTGCTGACCGTCGCCGGCCTAGGTGGACTGTACTATTTATATAGCTCTGTCTTAAGTCAAAAAATGAGCTTGATAACTCGGAGGAATCTCTATGAGCAAGAACTTAACCAGCCGGGAAACTTGGAGCTCATAAAGCAAACTGGCGACCTGAATAAAATTACCTCACAGCTGGTTACCCTCCGTTCGGTCACTGGGGGTGAGGAGGCAGTTCTCCGGCAACTATCTGCGATTACTCCGGTCGGGGTGACATTGACCAGTATGGTCTTGACTCGCGATCCGGGGGCCAAAAAGCTGGTGGACGCCAAAAGTTCCTGGATCATGACCGGTAATGCCAATTCTAGAGCTTTGGTTTTGAGTTTTTATAATAACTTGATTAAAAATCCTGATTTTGCCACCGGTCAGTTGTACTTCGGAAGCTTAGAAAAAGACATTGGGTTAACTTTCAGAATCGCCAGTCAAACAACTCCATGAAATTAAAATTACCCATCTACCACTTATCTTTCTTATTTATTTTGGCCATCGTCGGAGGTTGGTTGTTTTTCCAGACGCAAAAAAATATGTCCGAAGTAGAAAAGCTGCAAATCGAGGTAAACCAGCAAATCGTGAATGTCGACAAATTGGCCGAATTGAAAACTCAGCTCCCAACCTTTACCCGCGAAATTGGCATTTATAAAAAAACTTTGCCAAGCACCGAGGCCGAGGTGGCCGATTTTGCCGCCACAGTCGAACAAATGGCCCGAGGACTGGGTTTGCAGATCACATATCACTTTGATGACTTTACCGAGCTAGTGGAAGTTTCGGGTCAAAATATTTATGGTCTGGGAAGTGAAATCGTACTGGAAGGAAGTTTTCAAAGCTTGACCGATTTTATGGCCCGACTCTCGGGACTCCCCTATTTCTTTAAGGTTGATAAATTGACAATTAGCAAACAGGAAACAAAGCCGGGAATAAAAGTTTCCGTTGACGGCTTCTTGATGATGAATATAAGTAAAAAAATCTAATGAATATCAAAGAGCAAGAAAACCAACTCTCTTTTACGCTTAAATTCGAAATAATTTTGACCATTTTTATGTGGAGTGTTTTGGTGATCTTCGTCGGCTATCGGCTTTGGTTGAAAACCAGACCACATCAGCCCGGTCTGACTATAATGAATAATGTACCGAGTATCAAACAAGAGAATGTCGATATCTTGAGAGCTTCCTTAAAGCCGGTCAGTCAAAGTAATTTGCCACTGGTCCGCTTGGAGCCTTTTGATTAAGTTTGATAAATAAATTATTATTAATTAACATTTGAAAGGTGGTGAGAATGAATGAAAAATAAACTAATGAAAGGTTTTACCTTGATTGAGCTTTTAGTCGTGATTGCAATCCTAAGTATTTTGGCAACCCTCGTAGTTTTGGCCATTAATCCGGCCGAAGCGCAGAGAAAAGGCCGAGATGCTACCAGATTGTCCGACTTAGCAACCATGCGCAAAGCGATTGATTTAGCCGTAGCCGAAGGGGGTGAACTGCCGGGTACCTTAGCGGTTCCTTTTACCGGAACTTCTGCAGGTGGCCGAAATGCCAGTTTAGTAGCTAATTACTTGGGTATGGATTTGTCTAAGTACCTCTCTGTACTGCCGATTGATCCTCGCCAGAGTGCAACAGTAGCCACAACCTTATCCGATGGGACGACTACAATCCCCGCCGGTGGTATGGTGTATAGCTTTAAGAGTAATGGGACTGCCTATGAACTTAATGCCTATCTCGAGTCGACAGCCAATGCAGCTGTAGCTCAAAACGATGGCGGAACCTCAGCGACCGTTTATGA
>JAHFKQ010000019.1 GCA_023245265.1 Candidatus Collierbacteria bacterium | reverse complement strand
GAGAGAGACTAATAAGAAGAATGTAATAAAAGGCTTGATAAGTGAGTCAATTAAAACTTAGCAACAGGATCTCCAGGCAAGAGACAAAGCTGTTTCCCACTTGTCCACCGCGCTTACTACTAATAACTACTATTTTTATTTATTTAAATTAATATATTAATAACTAATCTTTTCTTTTAAAACGATGAGGTAATATTTGGGTTTTTATGTATACAATAAGGAGAAATGCAGATATCAGTACAAGCAACAGATCTAAAGAAGTATTTAGGAATTGTAAACAGAGGGATAGGTTCGAGACCTCAGTTACCTATTCTTTCCGGGATGCTTCTAAAAGTAACGGAAGAAGAGGTAAATCTGGTCTCAACCGATTTGGAGATTAGTTTTTGGATTCGGGTACCGGCCAAAATCGAAGAAGTAGGAGAGATGGTGGTACCGGCCAAATGATTCTCGGAACTGGTGGCCAGTTTGCCGGTGGGAGTGGTAACTTTATCGACGATCAAAGATACTTTAAAGATCGAAGCAAAAGGAATCAGTGCCGAGATAGTTGGACAAGGAGCAGAAGATTTTCCCAGTATTCCAAGAGCGAAGAAGACTCAATTGACCTTAAAAAGTGGTGAGTTTCGTCAGAAGATTGACAGGGTTTGTATTTCGGCGGCTCGTGACGATACGAGACCTGTTTTGACTGGCGTGCTTTGGAACTTATCGGAGAAACAAACCACCTTAGTGGCAACCGATGGATATAGATTAAGTGTAGACAGGTTGGAAGTGGCTAAGACGACTCTAGAAAAAGAAGTGAAGTTTATTCTTCCGGCCAGATCTCTTTCCGAAGTGTCTAAAGTTTTAGGGGAGACAGGGGAAGATACCTTTGGGGTAGAGTTTGACAAAGAAAATCAACAAGTAATCTTTACAATCACCGACATGGAGATATCCTCTCGACTGATTGCAGGGGAGTTTCCTCCTTATCAACAGATCATGCCGAATACTTACTCAACTAAAGCCGTCTTTAGTCGAGAAGAACTATCTGAAGCGGTCAAGAGAGCCAGTTTGTTTGCCAAGGACAATGCCAATATCGTCAAAATGAGTATTGAGGGAAGTAACTTGATAATAAAAGCAGAAAGTAGTCAGCTGGGGAGTAACTCATCGGAGATAGAAGCCGAAGTGGAAGGAGAGGGTTTGACGGTCGCTTTTAATGCCAGATACTTATTGGATTACTTGGCAGTGAATAATGTGGAGAGAGTTCGTTGGGAAACCGAGGGAGAATTAAAGCCGAGTGTCTTCAAAAGAGATGATGATGAGGGATGGATACAAGTGATAATGCCAGTGAGAGTTCAAAACTAGTTTAGGGGAACAATGTAGGTAGCCGGAAAGGGATCGGCGTTTCGAGCAGACATAATACCTTTGACAATGAATACGGGGAAGATTGTTTGATCGGAGCGTTGGAAATATCCTAGTCCGATAGATTCAACTTTGATATTTATGACTTTAGCATCGGTAAAAATAGATTCGGAAGGAATATCTTTGGAATAACTAATTCTCATAGCTTTGGTGGGGGCGATTTCAATGAGTTTGGAAACGCTGGGAACTTGAAGATTGCCTTTGGACTTTAAACTTTGATAGCCGCCATAAATATAAAAAAGGTGAAGTTTTTTGGAGGTATCCATAGCAATGGAGATAGTTTCACCTTTTTTGGATTGGCTCAAGAGAGGTAATTTATCTATGGTCTGCTGAAAATTGACATTGATGAGATTAGCTTTATCGGGAGTGGTTTCGGCCGGATCATCTTCAGTGTCGGCAATCAAGAGAAGATGTTTAACTTCCGGATTAGGATCAAGGGTGGTTAAAATATTTTCACCAAACAAGCCCGAAATGACACTGCGGGCTAAAACAACAGCTTCGTCTTTGGAAATACTACCGAGATGTCCCGGAAGAGGGACATTAGAATTAAAAAGAATTTGATTTTGTTCGACTGAACCAAAAAGAGTGGCATGATCATTATTCCAGAGAGAGAATTTATCGTCGGAATAGGGAGATTTTTCTAAAGTGGTGAAGCCAAGCTTGTTGGCCATAGTGGTGATAGTGTTGGCATTCACAAAAGGGAGATTATTTGTGTAATCGATAATGGTGGGTGGCAAATCGGCTGTAACGGCACCCCAGTTGAAGACGAGTTTTTGTTCAGGATTGAAAGGGTTGGTGGTATCTAAAGGCGCAGGAGGTTCTTTGGTGGCGGTAATAGTGGGTCGAATGATGGGAATAGTCAGAGCATTTTGTCTTTGGCGACCGGTGAAAAATTGACCGAGCAGATAAGGGATAACGATGACGAGAAAAAGAAAGATAATCCAGAGGATCTTTTTGCTTTTGGGGGTGGTGAGATTTGGTTTTGTCATTTTAGTTTGAGAAAGCATTGCAGGCACCGGTACAAATTCCGCCTGGGTAGGGGGTACAACAACCATCTTTAATTTTTAAACCACCGGCGGGACACTGGTTATATTTTATGCCTTTGTATTCCATGTGGATATGGGGTGTCCAGCCACCGGAGCCGCCAACGATACCAATAGGTTTACCTTGAGCAATTTGCTGACCTTTGCTGACGAAAATAGCGGTAAGGTGTCCATAAATAACGACAAAACTTCCGGCGGAATTTTTTGTTTGGACATGAACAGTGTTGCCATAGTTACTGTAAACACCGGTGTAGATGACAACTCCGGTGGTGGCAGACAAGTGAGGACTTCCACCGGGGGCAGCGATATCGATGGCTTCCAGGTGACTACGATGGTGAGTGCCGCCGTTCGGGCCGGTCACAATCGAGTAATGGCCTTTGGTAGGCCAGCCACAATCACTACTAGGATTGGTAATAGTTTCGTAATCGGCATAGTTGACCTTTTCAACACTGTCAAATTGGACAAGGGTCGAAAGCATAGGGGCAACCAGATAGGCAAAGCCAAGGTAAAGACTAATAGTAACAGCCGCACCAATGAGTATGCCGACAGCAGAGACAACTGCGACTTGAACAGTGCGAGAAATAACAACTAAACCTCCTAAAGCGGCGGCGGCCAAACCACCCAGTCCGACCAGGGGAGCCAATAAATCTCTGGCTTTAATTTTTTCGCCGTAAACATTTTCGGCCAGGTTTTGAAAACCGTTGTAAACAGTGCCAATAGTTTTTTGGGCTACCCAAACAAGAACTTGAGCGGCAATATCTACAATAACTCCCAGTCCGGGTAGGATGGCATTGAGGGACTCAGCTGTGAGACTAATGCCCAATTTTAAAGCTGCCCAAGTAGCGACTTTAACCAAGGCTTGTTTGGCCGCAGCCTTACTGAAGGTGCTGATGCCATTTTGCAAACCGTGTTCAACAATGAAATTTCCGAGCTGTTGGGCAATTTGATTGCTGGAGGTTTCAATAAGACGACGGCCAATTTGTCTGCCGGCTTCACGACCGGCCCAGGATTTGGCTGTGCCAAGAGGGTCAATTACCCCCTTGGCCACCCGGATGGCAGGATTGTTGTTATAAAACGAATTTAGACTTTGGGAAATTCCGGAAAGGGCTTTATTTTTTTCGGCGATCTCCTGACCGATTTTCGATTTGGCAATTTTACCGATCTGGTGGTGAACCATGTCATAGACATCGGTGTGTTTACCATCTTTGAAAAGAATTTTACCCAGGGGCGAGTTGGGATTTTCTTTCGCGGTGGCTTCGGCGGCGGCAAGTTTTTCCGGAGTGAGACCGAGACTGAATAGTCGGACAGCTTCCGGACTGATGTTACGATTTTCGCCGTGAGTGACTTGAAGAAGTCCAATGGTTTGTGAGCCGACCTCGTTGGGGTTAATTCTTAGTTGAGGGTCAACTTGGCGCAGGGCATTTTCCAAAGCAGTGGCATGCTGTCGGAGAGGTGATGATTCAGCTTGAGGAAAGCTGGGGTTAGGTATCGCGACTAAGAGTTTATTTTGAATTTCTTCTAATTTGAGTTGAGCGGTTTTGACATTATCAGCAAAATCAGGATTATTTTTTTCGAGATCTTTTATAAACGATGAGGAGGATAAATATTCTTGGGCAGGCTTTTCGGCTTGGAAAATATTTTGTTCCAGTTTGTCCGGAGTGTCGGAGTATGGTTCTGTTTCGACCGCGTGTTGCCAGGCCAGGACGGCATCATCGACTTCGTTTATGGGAGAAGAGATATTTTTACCTTCGAACTTGAAGACCAGCTGGGAAACAACATTCAAATCATTAAAGTCGGTCAGATCTACCGAACCGGAGATACCAAGATCAACTAAATCACTGATAGCTTTTTCAATGACAGGATCTTTAAGTCCAATTCCAAGTTTAGCGGCTTGGTAAATGACTGCTTGGCGGGCGGCATAATCAATATCTTCAAGAATGGCTTCTCGACTACCGGCTTTTGGTTTGACATTGTCGACAAAAAATCTTTCGGCCGCTTCCTTTTGGATATCAGAGCGATTTTTGAGAATCGTTTCAATGCGATTTTTCTTTTCCCAAGTAGCGCGAGCTCGTTTGACGGCATCTGCGACGGAATGAGTGGAGTCGACTTCTAGTTGTTCGGCCTGGGATAACTTGTACTGGGCGACAAGAGTTTCCAACTCGGCGGGAACAGTGGAATCTTCTTTTTGAGGAATGACCGGACCTTCAGTCGGTTGAGGAGTGGGTCGGGGAGTTTCGATTTCTTCAGAGGGTTCTGTCTCCTTGGATTCTTCTTTCTTCTTAGGTTCTTTTTCTTCTGGCTTTGAGGATTCTGCATGTTCTGATTCGTGAGAAAGATGTTCAAAGAAATCGCGAATTTGCTGGAACTCTGTTTGATCTACAAATTCCCGGAAAGATTGGGGATCAACCACACGAGGATCTCTTTTGAAAGCGGGGGTCTCTTTTTGATGGTAGACATCGAAGTATTGTTCGTAGTAATTTAAGCCAAGAGCAAATGCAGAAAAAGCTCTTTTTTGCTCTTTTTCAGTTAGGTTTTCGACAATTCTTTTTTTGCCAAGATAATCCCAAATTTGCCCCAGATCGAAAAGTTGTTTCTCGTAATTGGCCATGGTTATTGAGTGGCGGCTTCAGCAGCCGCTTGGAGTTCGGCTTGTTTTTTGCGTTCCAGAATCTCGGCGGGCTTACTGGTGGCCAGAGCGTGTTCGTCGGCCGAAGCAATAATTTTGATAGCGACATGATTCATACCGGCAAAGAAGATACCTTCACCTACTCCGGCCGAAAGAAGAAGTTGTTTCTCACCTTGGGAGAGGTAGAAAACTTCGGCAATTTGATTGATGGCGGCAGAAGACTGTTTGAGAAGAAGTTTGAGGGCAGAGTTGGTGATAATGGCCTTGCCGTAAGGCGAACCAAGAAAGTCGTCGACATTCTGAGAAATGATGGACACACCAAAATAATACTTGCGCGCGCGTTTGACGAAACCTTGGAGAATTTTGGCAGAGTCTTCGTAGCGCATCAAGTACCAGGCTTCGTCGACGACGAGCATGCGTTTCCGGAGATCCTTTCGGACTTGATTCCAGACAAAGTCGAGAATCATAAACATAACGATCGGTCGAATTTCATCGGCAGTGTCCCGGAGAGTGAAGACGGTGACCGGGGCATTGATATCGATATTACTTTGTTGATCAAAGATTCCCTTGACACCACCCATGACATAGCGCTCGAGACGAGCGGCCAGAGTTTTGGACACCGACTCTTCCATACCAATGAGGGCACGGTAAAGATCTTCCATTCGTGGTGGCTCAAGGACATGGGTACTAGGGTCTTCGGTAATACCTTTTTGACGATAAGTGAGGACGAGGGCGCGGTTCATGGTGGCTTCTTCGATGGGATTCATCTCGCCGATCATGATCTTCAAAAGCGACATCAGGAAGAGGTACTTGTAGCCAATTTCATCCTCGGTACTTTCTTTAGGTCGGGCGATCTGAAAAGGATTGATCTTGTTCGTGGAACTCGTGGAAAAGGATAAATAATTTCCCCCAACGGATTTGGTGACCATTTCGTACTCATTTTCCGGATCGAGGATGATGACTTGGCAATCGAACATGAGAGAACGGAGAATCTCAAGTTTGACCGCGAAAGATTTACCGGCACCGGAAGTGGCTAAAATAAGCATGTTGGCATTCTCGAGAGAGTAGCGGTCAAAGATAACTAGGGATTCATTGTGGGCATTGATACCGTAGAGAACACCTTGATTGTCGGAAAGTTCTGAGGAGGTAAAAGGAAAAGTGGTGGACAAAGAAGTAGTGTCCATGTTTCTAGTTAAGAGGAGTTTGTCTTTACAATATGGGAGAGTAGTTTTGAATGCTTCTTCCATAGAAAGAGAAGAAGTTTTGGAAATGATCAAGAGAGAAGCCAACATGGATTGGACTTGGGAAGTAGTGGTATTGAGTTCCTTTTCCGATTCGGCCGAGATACTGATGTAGAGGGAGAACTGGAAAAATCTTTCGGCACCTTTGACCAGCTGAGATTGGAGAACTTTGGCATCTTCCAGACCGGCTTCGGTGGCGGCTTGAGGGATACGACCTCTTTCAATATCGGTATTTATTTCCGCTTCCATCTCGGCGATCCGGTGGCGGAGACCTTCAAGAGTATCTTTCGAATCGGTGGGGTAAACGAACATGGAAATATCGAGCGAATGATTAAAATTAATCAAGGGTGAAAGCCAGTTGGCCGAGACATAGCGGGGATAACCGGTGACGAAGAGGGTGCGGATAAAAACATCGTCAATTTTGATATGAGAAAAATCAACTTCGATGGCTGAGGGGGCGATAATATCTTGAACGGACTGACTGGACTGGGCCGGCTGTTTGGGACGGGGAGCATGATTTTGAGGCGTGGCAGGAGCAACCGGCGGTAAGACGGATGAATCGGGCGAGCTCTTTTTACCCAACGAAAAAAGGTTAAAAGCCATGATTTAAGTATAACTTAAAGAGGATTGGTTAGGTGGCTGGAGTCGTTGGATTGATAGTGGTCGAAGAAACACTGCCTTGGTTGTAGATAGTGTAAAAAAGAGTGACCAATTCGCTGGTAGTAAGTTGGCTGGCCTTGAGACCGATACGGGCAAATTGACGGATGATGTGATCACGGCGAGGATAGAGAGCCATAGAGGCTTTTTCTTCTATATAGTCCAGGTCAAATGGTGGTTTCTGAGGAGACTTGGCAAAGGGATTAAAAGTGCCTTTACTAATACCGAGCTCGATAGCCGAAAAAGAAACTACGACATAAAACTTTTTCTCCAAAACGCGGTTTTCTTTGACCAGAGACTTTACAAATTGGCGGTAGGAGAGAAGATTTTCTTTGACCTTTTGAGAGGGAGTAGTCTGAATGCGATGATCGAGCAAACTAATATAATCGGAGATATTTTTGCGCTGTGAGCGAATCAAGATTTGAATGGGGAAGGAAAGAGAGTTTAGAAGTCCGGCATAGGCATAAATGGTAGCATCTTGTTCTTCTTCGGAGAGGAGGTTGAAGTTAATAGCGGTGGTTTTCATAACCAGGGAACAGGAACCGTCCTTCAAAAAGACCAAGTGATTTTTGATGGTGTATATATCGAGATGTTCCTGGGTGGAGGACTTGATGTTGTCGGACATTTTATTGGGCTTGGATTTTTAAGGGTCGGATAATATCTCCGGAGAGTTCGAGAGAGTAGGGGGCGAAAGAGAAACCTTCTTTCTCGGCGAAGATTTGATAAAGGCCATTCTCGAGAGGGCGAGCGAACATAAATTGGCCGAGCTTGTTACTCTTGGTGGCCCGGACAGTCAGACCGGCTTTTTGAATCTCAACCATGACGCCGTCGAGAACTTTACTGTCCGCCGTGATAGTGAGACCAACGAGGGTGTTGGGTGTGGTAGGGGTAAAAGGAACCGGAAGCTGAGTAATTGGGGGGGCAGAAGAAACCACTGGGGGTTGGATGATTTCGGGTTGTGGCATCGGTGAAGCGGCAGGGGAAGGAGGTGTAATAATTGTTTCGGTCTGAGGAGTCTCGACAGGTTTTATTTTCTCGGTCGGGGGGGTAATGGTGGCGGCAGGAGGAATAATCTCGACCGTGGGGGGAGCGACGACGCCAGTACTAATTTGCATCTTGGCGTTGGATACCGAAGGGGCCGCTTGGAGATTGGCGGCACTAGTTGGGGCGGCGATATCGGCGGTGATGTTTTCCAAAGCGGTTTGTTTCCAGACGAACTGAGTAGGAGAATAAATGGAGCGGAGAAAGGCAAAGATCCAGGTATCTAGGGTGCGGCCTTGGACTGGGACAAAGGCCATACCGACACCGAGAAGAAGAAATAGGAAGGCCAAGGGATACTTGAAGAAGAAAGGTAAGGGGGAACTGTAAAAGATGACCGCCAAGACAATGCCGACGCCGAGGGAGACAAACTGCTTGATGGTCATGTCACCAATGAGGCGGAAGCGATAGGCACTAATGTCCTGTGGTAGTGGATGTTGTTGGATAGCCATAGAAAGTCTAATTTAAGTATATCGTGTCAAAAGCCGGAATGCTAAGATGAGAGTGATATGAGAATTGAGCTGTGGAGAAGATTAAGGATATTTGACAAGAAGATTTATAGAGAGGCATTCCGTGATATTGATGAAGAAGAAATAGACGAATCTCTTGGTGGTAGGTCAAGCCATCGAAAGAAAAGAGTGAGAGTGACAAAAGAAAGAGTATTTAGTCCGCAAGAATTGGATATGTCCCCGCCGCCTAAAAGGTCTACAACTCCAACAGTAGAGACCTCGTCTGTTTCGGCGAGATTCAAAAAAGTGGAGCACAAACCAAAGCAGGGGATGGACTTAAAAAACGCTGAATTAAGTTTTGAAGATAAAGCAAAAATGATGGAGAGTGCGGGGTATGGTGGAACTCTTTTTGCGGAGTACAAGAAATATATAAACGAGGGAGTGGTACCGGAAAACTTGGAGAATGTGCTGTCACAAGTGGGAAGATTGTTTCCCTTTGATGTAAAGAGTTTTGCGGAGGAAAAGAGGCGGGAAATTATGGAGTCCGAAAGTAAAAAACAAGTTGAAACGCTTGGGGCAGGTGTTAGTGAGCAGTGGAGGGAGAATTTAGCGGTAGATCCGCTGATGATTAAGCTAGCAAATGAGGCAGATTCTATCAAGTGGGCAGAAAAAATTAAGACTTGGGAAGGTCAGGACAAATCTTCGAGGGAGAACGAAGTGTTACTCTTGCGAGGTCTCATGAAAATAAGGGAGATGGGGATGATGAATAATGAGACGAGAAACTTGTTTGAGAAACACAAGGATAAGCTGTCAAGATTGGGTTTGATGGTATAATTTGAGCAGTTAGAAGATCCAATTTAAGTTTAATTTTTAATAAAAATGTCAGAATTAGATAATCCCCACAAGTATGATCCTTTGACAGATATGGGCGCTCTGGATGAGGCAAACAGAATTCAAGAATTGGAAAGTGATAAAAAGAAAAAAATAAATGAGGCACAAAAGGTGGCGGAGAGGATTGCAGCTGGAGAGAAGGTCAATCCTGAGGCAATGGAAAGTTTTAATGCTACAAAAGAAGAACTACTTTCCGAACCGGTAATAGAAGAATCAAAAACTGAGCCAATTTCGGCGGAAGATATCGCCGTGGCGGCGAAGGTATTGGGGGAGGAACAAGAAGTGGTTTCTTCTAAGGATATCTTGACACCAGAAGAAGAATTGAGGATGAGTGCCTTTAGAACAAAAGCAAATGAATTCAACAAGATGCCGACTTTGGAGGAAGAGGCAACGGAGAGAGCAAGGATAATTAGTGAAAGATCGAAAAACTTGGAAAATACATCATTACAAGGGGTGGGTGTTTCTAGTAACGACGACGATATCCCCCGTGTGTATGGTGAACCGGTCGACTTTACCCCAAGAGACAATCGAGGATCTAGAACCCCAAGTGTACCTGGCGTGGGAGGACCTAGAACCGGGCCTACTCATGGGATGCCACCGACAGGGGAACGGTCTGTACCCAGGCCAGAAGCTGAAGATGTTGGTCCTGAACTTTTTACCGAGGAAGAAAAGGCAAGGATAATAAAACAAGCTTATGACGCTGTTTTTATTGATGGAGCTTATGGAAGAGCAAATGTCTACCAAACTTTTTTTGGAGACCTTGGCTTTTTAAGAACAAAATTGGGTAAGGCTAAAGACGACTCTGGCAGGACATCTTTGGAAGTAACACAGATAATTGATAAATTGGAAATAGATAATTGGATTGCAGTGAGAGAGAATATCAAATCTTGGAATGGATTGGCAAACAAGGAAGAGGTAACCCCGAGTGTTTTAACTGAAAGCTTATTCTTACCAGATGAAGTAGAAAGTTTTTTTGCTCAAGATCTTTCATCACCTGACGGAAAAAGGTACTGTCAAATTCCCGAACCTCATCCAGATGGTCGAATTGAAATATTGAATGTTGAAATGGAGTCGGCTGTAAGCGACGCGATGAAGAGAATTAAAGGCTTTTTTGATGGCACATGGGCTCCAAACCCAGTTGATTTAGCAGGTCCTGGTGTTTCTGGAAATGGTGAAAGAAGTGAATATTGGGGGTATGTGGGTGCTGATGTAGTACAAAAAGCAGCTCTGTATAAATCTTTGGGGATAAACAAGTATGTTGGCGAGGTGGCTTTTTCAACTCTTTTGTCTCACAACATGTTAACAGAAACAAGCAGTGATGATATTTTCTTGATGATGGTGGATAGTGCTACCAAAAGACCTGGCAACTACAGAGTCAATGAAGCAAGAGATCCGTTTGTGAGAATGAGGGTACAAGAAGTTAGATCTTCGGGTGGTAGTATGCCCACAAAAGAGGAATTATCGAACTGGGTAGCAAAAAAACTGCCAAGACACATGATACCTACTGGTTTAACTGGTAATGGTCGAGCAGCTTTGTCCTCTGGCCACTGGCTACAGTGGAGGGTTAATGAAGATATGTATTCATATTCTAATAGAATTACTGATGTGGCAGCTGGTGTGGTCGATGCAAAACCAGCTACAGATCCAGCGGCAAGACTAGTTCTAATGAGGGACGCTTTGGATGTGTTGATGGCAATAAAAGAAGTGGCAAACCCAACAAGCGACTTGGATAAATTGGAAGGAATTATGTCAAAAGTTCTAAAATGGGCGAGAGCTGATTTAGCGGGGGTAGGTTGGGCAAAAGCAGAACCTGGTGGCAGAAAAATAATTAATAAGGAATTTTGTCTTGAGGATGAAAATGGAAATACATCTGATACAGAATCTTTTGATTGGGGTGGAAAGATAATGCTAACTTTAGCTGAAGCTTTCTTGTATACACATTCATTTGCCGATCGTGAGAACAAAAAACCGTGGGATCTCGATACTTTTGGAGAAAAAGCAAAAGAAATTTTGTCTTTGGAAGTACAATCAGAAAAAGGGACTTATATTGGATTAAGTTTAAACAAAGAGAATAAGATAAGTGAAAAGGTTGAATATATAAAATTTGTTGATAGACTGTGGAAAGACATGAAGTCTTTATGTAATGCAACAAGTGTAGTTAACCAGACTATTCGTGGACTCTTTTCGCTTTCTCCAAGTGCACCTACAATTAAACTACCCCAGTGGTATTCGACCAAGGTTCCATTAAGCCCAGACATACTAAAGATTTTAATGAGTGGTACAACATCTACATCTTGGCCAGATTTAAGGAATAAAATAGAATTGTAGAAAACAATTATCGACTTGTCTTCGAAAAATGTGTTGGTAATAATCTAGTGGGGAAGGTTGATTCCACCGGAAGCTTGGCCTAGGGTTGGTTTATCACCACCTGCCGGGGTTCCATATCTTTGAGAGAGAGGAACTCCTGTAACAGTTTTTGCTCCGAAGTATTTCTGTGAAGCGAGCCACTCGTTTCCTTTTGAACCAGACTTGAGAGCTTCACCGATGGCAGCACCGTAGGGGAATGGAGGAGTCTTGAGAGCTTTCTCGACCATCTCACAATATTTGCTGGCCATAAGGAGAAGTCCAAAACCAATGGTGGCAAGCATTAGACTTCCTGAACTACCTGCACCTGTTCCGGTCGCTCCACCAGCAATTCCTGCTCCCACAGTCATTGGAGGAGTCCATATATTACTGAGGGTTGAAAGGGACTTAACTCCCAACAAAGACTCTAAGGCTGATTGGGAAGCAAACCCTAAAGTGCCACTGGTGTTAACTGAAGAACCTAGAATTGAGGGAAGAATTGATAGGATTGGTTGGCACATCAAAGCATAAGAAAGTACTAAGAAAAAAGAGGCAACAGGAAAAACAGCGAGGTTGCCAACTATAGACATCAACCAAGAGCTGATGGCGTTTGATCCGGGCATTAAATTTCCAAGCAGAATTATTGGGCTAAAAATGAGATTAATGATAATGCTGAAGAAGGCTTGAAAGAGTTTGAAAATAAGTTTGATATAGGAGATGCCTACAGCAATAAGAATAATTACTGACACTATAATTCCGACCCCGCTAATGGTTCCGGCTATAATGGCGGCGAATGAAGCTGCCATTCCCACAAGTCCACCGATGACGAGATTAAAAAATATGAAAGGCGAAACGATGAACGCCATAAACCCATTTACCAAAACAGAACCAACAGCTCCGAGTAAGGATTGGCCACCCGCTACAACAGGAAGAGCGTGTTTGCCCATTGTGAGAATTCCGCCTGCTTGAAGAACACTAATGACCATGGCGGATATAACAGTTGAGATGTCAATCAAGAAACCGACAATAGCATAAGAAAAAGTGATAACTAAAAGGGTGACAATGAGTTTAGGTATGGCGAGCTGGACAGAGGCGGCAGTCTTGGCGTCTATGCGAACTCGGAACATAATCATCACGCCATAAAGGACAAAACCGAGAGCAAAGAGAAGGTAGGAAATATTTCTAAATGCACGCCAGAGGGGAAGTATGGGGGCAAGCGATTGGAAGCCATAACCTGGACTAGCGGCGTAGGTTTCATTTATGATGTGATGGTTTTTAAGATTGGTGGATACATATGATAAGTAATCGAGTGAACTAGCCGGTCTGACTGTGATTAGCTTGGAGGTAAAGCTACCAAGTGAGGATATCAAGCCACCATTGTTGATGGCAGAAAGATCTATTTGTGAAGGAGACATGGTCCTTTTTTCAACTCCACCTTTAATTTCCTCGAGAATTTTGAGTTTCTTAATAATTGATCCAATAAAATCTGAAGTTTGAGGACCATTTAAATATTCAAGTCCTTGGAGGAGGACTATGTCGGAAAACCCGACTCCGTCACCACTAAGAGTGTCGACACCATCCCCACATTTACCGGAGTACCAGGTTTCTAAATTCATCAGGTCTCCCGACCTTTTATCACAAAATTCCTTGAGGTAATCGGATTGTGTTTTGGGCTGAACAGGGAGATTGAAAATGCCTGGAGGTTCAGTGCCGGCTGCTTGAGTTTGGGGTGCGAAAAAGAAAGTGGCGGATACAAAGAGGGCGAGAAAAATAAGGCTGAGGGATGTGTAAAGGCGTCGCATAATCAATAAAAATTATACAGGAAAAAATGGACTCTAGTGCTCAAAAACCAGGGGCAGGAATAATCTTTTTGGTTTATGTCCTATAGCGTGATATAATACCAAAGTACATTCAAAATTTGACTTTTTGGAGGTTAGATATGGGAAAACACTGGATTCCTGATGGTAGTGGTGGATTTGTTGAGGCAGGGAGTGGTCTGGGCCTTGGGATGATATTGTTTGTAATCATGGGGATTGTAACTATAGTGAGTGCTCCTT
>JAHFKQ010000018.1 GCA_023245265.1 Candidatus Collierbacteria bacterium | reverse complement strand
CAGTGCTTTTTATAAAGCCGGGGCGCTGCAAGACTACATTGATATCTGGCCTTTCCAAATCTTTGAAGGCTCAAAGCTGTTTCTGAATAATCAGATCGCCGGAGCCATCCTCGGCCCCACCAGGAGTGAAGGAAAAGTTATTTGGCCCGGCTTTTTTGCCGATCAAGATAATAATTTTGGAGAGTACTATTTCCAAGCTATTAAGCAACGGCCGATGTTTAACTCGCACCAGACTCTAAAAAACTTAAGTGAGTGGACGGGGCTGATGCTGACCCAAATCACACCCGACAAGGCCAAGGCGGAAATCAGAGGCGTCATCGGAGAAATTGTCGCTCGACTCTTTGCCCTGGGTTGTATTTCTGAAAAGCAAGCGGAAGCCAAAGCCCGACTGAATCTGGAAATCGCACAATTTGCTCAAAATTTTGCCCCTGAATTTAGCTTAAATATCCCGTAAGGCAGTGGAGACCACCGCCGGCTTTCATAAACTCACTGACATCTAACGAAATCACCCGATAGCCCAGCTTCTCGATTTGAGCCGCCATCACGGGACTCCCGACTTGCATCAAAACCGATTTTTCGATGACCACGCTGTTGGCCGCGAAATTTTGGACTTCGGCTTCGGAAATCTCCAACAGATTCGGGACTAAGTCTTGGAGAGCCTTTTGGGAAGCAGGAGAGAAGGCCGGCGGATAATAGAAAACCGTCCGGTCATCCAGGGCCATTAGACAAGTATCCAAGTGATAGAAATGTTCCTTACTTAATTCGAGGCATAAAACTTCTTTGCCAAAAACCTCACCAATATGCCGGGCCGAGGGATGGTCGGTGCGGAAGCCGACACCTATAAAAAGATAATGCTGCCAGGGTTGGAGTTCACCACCCCCTTCAAAATACAGGTCCTCCGGCAGAGTCGTCACTTGATAGCCGTGGTCCAGGTACCAGGTCAGATACTGCTCGCTCTCCCCTCTTCTCTCGGGAAAACGGAAACTACTAAGCAAAATATGTTTTTCCCCCAGTAGTAAACTTTGGTCGGCGGCGAAGACCATGTCCGGGTGGTTCTCAATTTGATCGATAAACTCGACCTCAACCCCTAACTTTTGGTACTGGAGCACTAAATTTTCCCACTGAATTAAAGCGTTAATTTTATCGACCGACCCCACCTTCATCCAGGGATTGATTTGGTAATCAACCTGAAAGAAGTGGGGCCGACAGAGTAAGACTTTTTTCAACTTGGTTATTTATTCACCATCACCGCCGGGAAGGGACGGGATTGAAGGGATCTGAGGAACCGCCTTCATCAATTCGGCAAAATCGGTGAACTTCACATCGGCCGGAGGAGTGAAGTCGGAATCGGAAATTTTGCGTTTGACACACTCGGTTTGGAACTTGGTTTCGTCTTCAAAAGTTTCCGCAGCCTGACTGGGGTTAGTGACTTCGACCTCACCTTCCGGTTTTCCGGCAACAGTAGGAGTAGGAGAGACTTCCGGTTCGATCTTGGTTTTGAAACCGGTCTTTTCGCCGTCGGTCCAAACATAGGTATAGACACCATCACTAATCATCGAGCCCTTTTTACCGCCGCCAAAGTCGGAACCGACAAATTTCATCTTTTTACCGGAGACGATGATCTGAGTGGTAGTTTTGTCCGTCAGATTCGTAATGAGACAGTCGGCTTGGCCACCACTACTAATAATCTGGCCGAGTTTTTCGGCTTTTTGGGCTTCGGTGCCGGTGATACTGGAAGTCTTCGAAGGAAACAGAGTACAGCCCGAGAGTATCAAAGCAGCGGGAATAACGAGAGCAAGCTTTTTCATATTATTAGTAATTAATATAAACCTATTATATACAGAAATATTTTGAGAAAAGTGTATTATTAAAGTATGTACAAATCATCCTTTCTCTCAATATCTCCGGAGGCCGCTCCCTTTTTCTACCTAGTATTATTGTTTGATTTGCTTCTTAAAGGGATTGCTCTTTATAAAAGTGCCCAAAAAAATCAGACCGTTTGGTTTGTAGCTCTCTTGGTAGTAAATAGTATGGGCATTCTGCCAATCATCTATCTCTTGCTCAATAAAGACATTGCCTTCAAGTCGACAGCCAAAGTCCCAGCAAAGGCCAGTAAGAGAAAAAAATAATTTTTAGAGAGTTTTTTGGAATCTTTGATACCCAGCAATGGCTAGGGGTAAAACCGGCGGACTGAGAAGAGAAGAGAGAGTAGTGATATCCCCTCGATCGAGCGCTTCACGGACTTCGGTAGCCGAGTAGTCATGGCCTAGCTGATGTCGATCGACCAAGATGAGCGTTTTAAATCGCTCGGCCAAAATAGCCAGGTCTTCTTGACTGCCGCCGATAAAGACAAATTGTTCTCCCCGACTATTTTGGAGAGATTCTAGCGAATCTAACCATTGGCTGTTACTCTGACCATCAAAATGGATAAGACTGGGGTGAGTATCCGGAAGTGGCAAAACCTCTATCTGGGGATAGACGGCCAAGATCATCTGCCGGCGCTCCTCATATGAATAGGGTGTGCGGGAGTTATATGAGCTGGAGGAGCCAATAATAATCAGCACCTGAGACAAGCCAAAACGATCGATGAGGGAGTCGATCGACTTTTGGTGACCGAGGTGAAGCGGAGCGAAGCGACCTAAGAGAACGAATCTCCGGCGGGGAGAGGTTTCGATGAGCATAGAATGATTATATCTGCGCTGATTCCCAAGGGAGGAGTAGAATAGGGAAAATCCGAACTTTGACAAGGAGGGTGAAAAATGATTTTACGCAGCATTGCGGAAATCGACCCCGGGAACAAGGATATGCAGGTATTGTCTGATATCAGTTTTGCCTTTGGCCTCATTGATATGACAGAAGTCCATATCGTGGCCGAAGAAAGCTTTAAGGTCGGCGCGGATAAAATTCTCGCCAGCGAAAACTTTGAAATCAACGCCGTGCGCATATTACTGACCTGCGCCATCATCAATTTTGCCAACTGGAAATATAGTACCTTTGATGTCCCTTTGCCTTCGAAAGACAAGGTCAAACGACTCAATCGATATTACCGGCTCTACGAGGCGGAGACTCATCGAGTGAAAGCCGAAGAATTCTTTTTCCAAGCTTTGGAAATCATCAATACCTGTAAATTGTTTGAACCCCCAACAAAGAGCACTCAGGAGACGAAGTGATGTTGATTCTCAAAAATCTCAGAGATATCGCCCAAAACGACCCGTTTATGGAAGAGCTCATTGGCTTGGCCGAAAGGTTCGGGTTGAATGACTTGGAAGAAATCCCCTTACTCGTTTATGACCTGAGTGAGATGAAAAAGACTAAGGCCTTTGTTTCGGTGACCGAGGAAAATGTGTCCGAGGTCATTGCCAAACTATTGGCCCTCACGATCATCAATTACGGTGTTACCAAACATGAAGAATTTGCCATTGAAGTTCTAGTCGATGGTGAGCTGCAACCGATTCGTTTTTTCCGAAATGGGACCATCGAATCGTTCCAGGACTCGGTCGATAATAATATGCAGCAAATTAGAGTCCTGATGAAGGCCTATTTCTCCGAAGATGAAGAATAAATCAGACCCGCCGCAAAGGCGGGTTTTTTGCGGCCGGAAAAGTCAGGAACCGGTGAGGAATCTTTGATGCGCCTGACGAACATGAGTACGAGAGTAGTAGATAAAAAGTCCGATAATAAAAACGATGACCGTGTTGAGGCGAAGGGCATTACCCGCACCGACAAAATCGGTGAGGTAACCAATTTCGATATTGCCAATAAACATGAGCCCGGCATAAAAAAGAAAATATAAACTACTGACTCGACCATGGTATTTTTCGTCAGTCATTTGCTGAACCATCGTACCCAACACAACATTTAAAGAAACCAGACCGGCGCCGACCAGGAAGAGATAAAAAATACCGAGATAAAGATTGGCCGTCATGGAAAAGAGAAAAAGGCTGACGGCAAAGAAGGTGTTACCAAGGAGGATAAAAGTCAGCTTGCTAAACCGATTGGCAAAAGTGGAAACGACGACCGTGGCAAAAATGGCCCCTAAGCCGACGGCCGAAAGAAGGTAACCCATACCCTGGGCATCCGAATGAAAGACACTTTTGGCCATTACCGGAATAATCGTGGAAAATGACCAAGCAAAAATGGACATGGCGGAAACATAAAGGAAGATGACGCGAATCATCGGATGACGAAATGAATAAAGTAGGCCTTCTTTAATAGCTTGCAAAGGCCGAAGATGTTGATTGGTGACTTTGTAAGGAGTATTGACCAAGAGAAGGGCCACTAGAACGGCGATGTAACTTATGCCATTTAGGATAAAGGCGCCACCAGAACCAACCAAGACGATCAAGATGCCCGCAATTGCCGGACCGATGATCCGACCTAAACTGGAAACGCTGGCATTAATGGACATGGCCGAAATAATAGTCGATTTTTTTGACAGTTCGCTAATGTAGGCAAAGTGGGCCGGAGTAAAAATCGCATTAATGATCCCCCCCACGAAGGCAATGACCAATATTTCTGTCAGATTAATCAAACCAAAAACGGTGAGAAAACCCAGAAGGAAGGCTAAAATCATGGCGCAGAAATTGGTGACTAAAAGGATATTTTTTTTCGAGAAGGAATCGACGATGATGCCACCAAACAAGGCAAAAAATAATGCTGGAATACCGGTCATAGCGGAAACCAAGCCTACTAGGGCGGCGGAGTTTGTAAGCTGTAGCGTGAGCCAAGCCAGAGCCGCCACTTGCATCCAGCTCCCAATAATAGAAATCAGCTGGCCGGCAAAATAGAGCCGGTAGTTGCGATTCTTGAGGACAGGTAAGGAGCGGAAGATTCTGCGAACTAACTTGGAATGACGAATGGTACCGATATTATTACTACTGCTGACCAGAAATTTTTCTTCGGGACTGAAAGGCAGATGTTTTTTCTTTCTCACACTTAATATTAGCTTATCGCTTGGTACAATAGAACAATGGCTAAACAAGCGGAATTTATTACACTCGAAGGCAGAAACATGGTCCGGGATGCCCTGACCTCCGGCCAAAGAATCAATAGTTTATTGATCGCCTCGGGCTCACAGTATGACCCGAAGATCAAAGAAATCGAGAAACTGGCCAAAGATAAAGGGGTCAGTGTTCAGATTATCCGCTCCGAGGAGCTGGAAAAAATGTCCGAGTCCAAGAACGCCCAAGGGGTAATGGCTACTATGGACGCCCCCGAGGTGAAGTCTCTGGAACAGATTCTCCGAGAAAAGAGAAATGCCTTTATTCTACTTTTGAATCACATCGATTACGAACAAAACTTAGGAGCCATTATGAGAACGGCCTGGGCGGCAGGAGTGGATGCGGTGGTGGCTTCCCCAAACGGAGTGCATCAGATAACCCCGGTGGTGGCTAAGATCTCGATGGGAGCGGCGGCTTATGTGCCCCTTATCCCTATGAGTCTGTTCCAGGCCATGAATATGCTCCATAAATACGCGGTGCCGGTCATCGGAGTGGAAGTAGAGATGGGTAAAGCAATCTATGACAGTAAATTGACCGGACCGGTGGCCTTCTTGATGGGTGGTGAGGCCGAAGGTATCTCCGAACCGCTCCAAAAAGAGTGTGATTCTTTTGTAAATATCCCAATGAATAAAGAAGTGGCTTCGCTAAATGTCAGTGTGGCGACCGCCCTAGTGCTTTTTGAGAAAGTAAGACAAGAGAACAAGTAAAACTCCAAGCTTGGAACGATAGATAATTATGGAGGAGTGCTAAGATAAAAGTATGGAACCAGTCTACAAACGAGCGGAAAATAACGAGGAAATTAGAAACTGGGTGGTACTTCATGGTGGAAAGCCGGCCATCATCGATGACCCGGAAGTAGCTTTGGACAAGGTAGGTCTCCGGATTGACTGGCCGGGAGAGAAAGACGAACGAATGCTCAGCGGAACCAGGCACACCACCAGAGATATCTCTTGGGAGGAGTTTTTTGCCGTGATGGATCGGGAGAGCTTGGCCTTTGAGTACTCGGAAGATGAGAGTGTCAGCCCGACCTGGAGGTACCGTTTTGAGCCTAGAGAAGCCCAGCCGGAAGAAGATTTATCCTAGAGGATATAAATGTAGTAGAATATAGGGGTACCTGAAAATCTCCGTAGGAGGCTGAAATGAGTAGTGTGGTCATACATTTGCCAAAGTCGGTCAGTGAAGCCAAAATGGAACAGCTGATCGGCCTGGTCAAGGAACAAATTAAGGAACAATCCGGTCAGGATGTCCCCGTGACGGTGAGCCCGATACCGGCCAGTTCCCCTATCTTATACATCTTTGATTTTCACGCTGAGGCCTCGGTCGCCAAGAATGTCCATGAGTTTGTGGGGCTGGCGGCTCGGTCGGTCTTAACCAAGGCTCAAGACATCAGAATCTTGATGATGGGAACGACGACCTCCGTCGCCTAGAATTCACTTGCCCCCAGAAATGGGGGCTTTTTTTGGGGTTACTTTTTCTCTTGTTCTCGACGGGCACCTTCGGGGCTGAAACCCAGATCGAGAATAAGATGGTAATCGACTTCGGAGAGTAGATTTTTTATTGAGCCATTATTTTCGATCAAAATATCGGCCCGGGCTAGACAACGCTGAACTTGTTGTCCCGCGTCCGGCTCACCAATACCGAAATCTCGATTGTTTGAAACGAAAAAACCGGCTTCGGTCGGAGCATCTTCTCCCCTACCCTCGGCTCGCTGAAGGTACCATTCCAGACGCATCTCGACCGGGGCATCGATAGCCATCACAGTCAGACCTAAGGCCTGCTTTAAAAAATCAATCTCGGCTGGGTTGCGGATCCCATCCAGAACAAGCCGATCTGTTTGGTTGCCGAGAATCTCTAAAGTGCGTTCGGCTAAAATATGAGGGCCAAACTGCAAACGGAGATCATTGCCGATGTTTTGAAGATTGGTTCTGGTCATGGGAACATGACGGCGAAGCGCCTCTTCCCTAACTCGATCGGAAAGACTTTCGTAAGTAAAGCCTAAACTCTGTAAATATTTCGCCACAGTACCCTTACCGGAAACCATGGAGCCGACTAAGCCGATAGCAACTTTATTCATAAAACTAGTGTACAGCGAAAAAGTTGTCATGTAGAATCTCTTTTATGTCGACAAAATATCGAGAAACCTTTACGGAGATGGTCACCAAATACGAGAAGGAATTTGACACTTTTCAGGAACTCCATGATAAATACGAAAAGGAACCTAAAAAGTTTCAAGCGGAGTTTAACTCTGAAGGGGCCAAAATAATGGAAATAGTCCGCGAATACGAAGATCGACTTTGTGGACACATGGAAAATACCAAGAACGCAACTTACTCCGCCAATTTGGCCGAGAAGTTCCGGGGTGAGATAAAAAGATATTTACCGAAACTCGACATGATTGGGGTAGTACTTGGGTAAATATTTTAAGAGCTTGACTCTTGGGTGGCTTCAAAAATTACCCCATCTTGCTGAGCAATGAATGTGTCGTAGATCCCAGGAGGAGACTCTGAACTGTCCTTTTGAATAATAATTTTGACGGTATCAAAAGGACTTTCTAAAGTTTGGAAATAGGCGAGACGGGCTTTTAGTCCATGATGGTCTTGAAAGGAATAAAGATGGGCAGAATCTGCTTGCCCCTCGTCGATGAGGATTAAGTCCGGAAAATGAACCTTGAGCTTCATGAGAAGTTGATTGAGGATGGCGACGGGTTCGGGAGACTGTCCAAAAAGCTGGAAAGCCAAGTCAGTGTTGGGGCCGAAACCGGCAACAATGAGCCGGC
Source organism: Candidatus Collierbacteria bacterium (assembly GCA_023245265.1). Classification (GTDB taxonomy): domain Bacteria; phylum Patescibacteriota; class Microgenomatia; order UBA1400; family MFAQ01; genus UBA10133. The sequence continues at coordinate 6,292 of JAHFKQ010000018.1, read as the reverse complement.
AATGAGTTGGAGCGGCCGCGACAGCTAAAGACCGGATAAACTCCAAGGCTTCGGGGAGGGGCGGCCGATTTTCCTCAAAGGTGAGTGGGGGCTTTTGATTCATCGTCCGCACTCGGTTTTGATTTTTTCGAGAAGAGCATTACAAAATTGGTCGGAAGCGGATTTTCTGATGGCTTCGATCTGGCTGGCGGCTAGGCTGGCGGCCTGCTTACTGATTTCCTCGGTAATAGTCTTCAGGGGATCTTGGCCGGTGGAATACTCGGTACTTACTCCCATGACTTTCGGAGTGGGAATTTGGAGCTTGTCCGGAAGGATTTTATTGGCAGTGGCCACCGCCGGGACTAGAACCCCTGATTGGAACTGAGGATTTTTAAGATAGTAATCAACCGGTTTGGCAACTTGAGGAAACATTTTATACATTCCAAACAAAGCGAGGCTGATTAGAACAACACGAACAAGTATATTATCCATAATTATTTACAAATAACTTTGATATCTTCGAGGATTTTTTTGGTTTCATCCTGTGACAAAATGTCGGTGACAGCGCGATCGTCGATAGCTTGTTTTAGTCTGGCACAAGTCACGATATTGCGCTCTAAGAGCTGATTGATTTTAAATTTTGGCAAATGATAAGCCAGAGTAACGGGGTGTAGCCCGGCCGCCATAATGAGGTCCGATAAACCGTGATTTTCCGGATAGGTCCAGGAAGTTAGCTCCAGACCTACACACTTGGCATAGTCCAAAACCTCGGAGGTGACTTTCGTATTGGTGATAAGCCAAGGGTAAAAAGCAATTTGGGTGCCATGCCCTTGTTCCATGGCAGACTTGATATCGAGATATCGGGCGTAGGTATAGAGGGCCACTTGGATGTCGGTTTTGACGCCGGCACCGTTATGAAACTTACATTCGATAAAAAATTGCTTGGCCTCTTTCTTGGCGATGACATCGATTTCATGAGTGACACATTTGCCGAGAACAATCACGCCGACTTCCGTTTTGTAGCCGTAGTGATTGAGAACATCGGACACAATATATTCAAAAGGGTGACCCGAGGGTCCAAGCTCCATAATGGCTCTCTTCAAACCGTAGTTGTAAAAATGATTGACCGGAGCATTTTCCCTCAGATAAGTAGCGACATGATCGTGGATATCCTTGGTGGTAATGCCGGACTTGAGATGTTGCTTAAGGTAGTCGAGAGTTTGGGAAGCGACATCGGCGGAAACACCGGTGCTGGCCAGAGATTTGACCAACTTTGATTCGATGAAGGGCTCCGGTTCACCCGAAGCTTTGGTAATAGTGATAGGGCTAAGAGTAAGCATCTGTTTTTATGATAACAGGAAATATAAGGAACTTAAAAAAATTTACCTCCCCTGACAGAGTAAAGTAATTGCTGGAGATTCAAGTATAATTGGGATATGAAAATGAGCCGGATGGGCATAGGCCCCATTAAACAAGCGCCAAAGGATGCCGAGACAATTAACCACAAGCTATTGGTTCAAGCCGGCTTTGTACGGCAGCTGATGGCGGGAGTCTATACCTATTTACCTTTTGGCTTACGAGTCCTCCGCAAGATTGAAAAAATCGTTCGTGAGGAAATGGATGCCATCGGAGGCGAGGAAATCTTAATGCCGATGCTCCACCCTGCCGAGATCTGGAAAAAAACCGGTGGCTGGGACAATATCGATGTTTTGTTCAAACTGAGAAGCCGGACCGACAGAGACTACGCTTTGGGTCAATCTCAAGAAGAAGTGGTCACCCCTACCATGAAAGAGTTTATCCAATCTTACCGGGACTTGCCCAGAATGCCTTATCATATCCAGTGGAAGTTCCGGGATGAGCTGAGATCCAAGTCGGGAATAATGAGAGGGAGAGAATTTTTGATGAAAGATATGTATTCTTTCCATTTGGACCAAGCCGATTTTGACCGCTTTTACGAAATCGCCAAAAAAGCCTATCTCAAGATTTTTGCTCGAATGGGGCTCACCGCAAAAGTAACTGAGGCCTCCGGAGGGGCTTTTACGGAAAAAGTTTCTTATGAGTTTGAAGTTTTGACTGAAGCCGGAGAGGTAAATATTCTTTACTGCGAGAAGTGTGAGTTCTGTGTGAATGTGGATGATATTACGAGCTATAAACGGGGGGCTCAATGTCCAAAATGTAGTGAGGGCCAACTCCAAGAGGCGGTAGCCGCCGAGGTAGGTAATGTCTTTGATCTAGGTCAAAAATATGCCAAAGCTTTTGAGGTAAAAGCGACTTTAGCGACAGGTGAGTCGATTTTCCCGATAATGGGTTGTTATGGCATCGGTATCAGCCGGACGATGGGAGTAATCGTCGAAAAATTTCATGATGATAAAGGAATTATCTGGCCGGAGGGAGTCGCCCCTTACCAAGTACATTTAATTGATATCCGACAAACCGAAAAGGCTCAGGAAATATATGACCGTCTGGAAGCTGCCGGCATAGAGGTTCTCTGGGATGACCGAGATATCAATGTCGGAGGTAAATTCACCGATGCCGATCTTATTGGCTGCCCTTGGAGAGTGGTGGTTTCGGAGAAAAGTCTGGCCGAAGGCCAAGTAGAACTAAAAGCCAGAAAAGGTGAAGACACCGAACTCCTGAGTGTCGAAAAACTCTTGGAAAAACTTAAAGGATGATAGAAGTGATGGGACTTACGATTCACTGGTATGGCGTCTTGATTGGTTTGGGGGTTTGGCTAGCGCTAGAAATTGCTCTGCGCAGAAAGAAAACGAGTGTCGAGAAAAAAGAAACTGAAGATATCTTTTTTTGGACGGTACTGACGGGAGTCATCGGGGCCAGAATTTATCATGTGATTGATTTCTGGTCACGATACTACTCACATAACCCCATGAAAGTTTTTTATATCTGGGAAGGTGGTCTTGGAATTTGGGGCGCCATCGGGGGAGCGATGCTAGGTAGCTATTTTTATTGCCGATGGAAAAAAATTAGTTTTGTACCAATGATGGATGGTCTCATTGTGGGGGTGCCCCTGGCCCAGGCAATCGGCAGAATCGGCAACTGGGTCAATGGAGAGCTAGTGGGTAAAAATGGAGAGCCACTGTTTGCTTATGAGGCAAGTCTTAACTTGCTCCTGTTTGGGCTTTTGTGGCAAGTGTCGCAAAAAAAGACCGAAACAGGAAAGCTAACCGGTATTTATCTACTGGGCTATGGCTTGATAAGAATCATTCTTGAAGGCAGACGGTCACCTGAAATCATTTGGAAAATCGGAGGAATTCCCGTGGCCATGATTTTTGGGGCGGTGGCAGTGGTAATCGGCGGCCGGCTTATTTCCCGAAAACGATCTTGACCACATCGTCCATACTTCTCGCAAAGTAGAACTTCAGATCTTTCTTCACTTTTTCGGGGAGATCGACCAGATTTTTTTCGTTTTCCTTCGGCAGAATAACGACCTTAATACCGGCTCGATGAGCGGCGACAACTTTTTCTCTAACACCACCAATTTCCAAAGCCCGACCTCGTAAGGTGACTTCACCGGTCATGGCCAAATCTTTTTTGACCGACTGATTGGTAAAGGCGGAGATAATGGCCGTGGTAATGGCCAAACCGGCACTGGGACCATCCTTCGGAACTGCGCCTTCGGGGACATGGACATGAATATCGGACTTGGCAATTTTTTCTTCTTTGATACCCAGTTGATGACAGTGGGAGCGGACATAGGAGTAAGCGGCCTTGGCCGATTCTTTCATGACATCACCAAGTTGCCCTGTCAGAGTGACTTTTCCGGTTCCCGGCATGATAGCGACTTCGATAAAAAGAATATCGCCACCAACTTTGGTATAGGCCAGTCCGGTAACCAGACCAACTTGGTCGGTATCTTCGGCCAAAGTGTGATTGTACAGAATGGGACCCAGATATTTGTGAATTAATTCTTTGGTAACAGTGATAGGCAAGGCTTTACCGGAAGCTTTAACCTTGGCAGCTTTGCGCATAATGGAAGCAATTTGGCGCTCCAAATTACGGACTCCGGCCTCGCGAGTGTAGAAACGGACTAAGTAGCGGAGCATGGGTGAGCCGAGATTGACATCTTTTGGTTCGAGCGCATTAACGGCGGCTTGTTTTTTTAAGAGATATTTCTTAGCGATATGGAATTTTTCTTCCTCGGTATAGCCGGAAAACTCGATCACTTCCAAACGGTCGCGGAGGGCGGCAGGGATGGTGTCCAGAACATTAGCCGTGGTGATAAAGAGAACTTGGGATAAATCGTAGGGAATATCGAGATAATGGTCTTGGAAAGCAAAATTTTGCTCCGGATCCAGAGCTTCCAAGAGGGCAGAGCTGGGATCACCTCGAAAATCGGCGCCGATCTTGTCGATCTCGTCCAGCATAAAAACCGGATTATTGACGCCACTATCTTTGATAGATTGAATGATTCGACCCGGCATGGCCCCGACATAGGTCCGGCGATGACCCCGAATTTCGGCTTCATCTTTCAGGCCTCCCAAAGACATTTTGACAAATTTACGACCAATCGCTTTGGCGATACTGCGGCCGACCGAAGTCTTGCCCACACCCGGAGGTCCGGCAAAACAAAGAATAGTGGGAGGGACTGGAGTATGTTTGTCGGTCCCCTTGGATTGATCGGCTTTGAGTTTCAGAACGGCAATGTATTCCAGGATTCTTTCTTTGACTTTTTCTAAACCGTAATGATCTTGATTAAGAATCTTTTCGGCTTTCTCCAAAGAATAGATACTTTTACTGTACTTGCCCCAAGGAAGTTCCAGAGCCGTTTCGATCCAAGTCCGAAGATATGAAGTTTCCGGGTTGTGAAGAGAAAGCTTAGCCAAACGATCCAGCTCTTTCGCGAGCTTTAGCCGAGTTTCTTTGGGGAGATCGGCTTTTTTAAGTTTGGTTTTGAGTTCGCGAATTTCTTCTTCTTCTCCGCCATCACCCAGCTCTTTTTGTATGGCTCGCATCCGTTCTCTTAGAACGGCTTCTTTCATACTTTCGTCAAATCTTTTCTGAGTCTTATTTTCGATCTTCTTTTCCAGTTCCAGAATCTTGATCTCGTCATTGAGGCGGTCGCAGATATATTTGAGACGGCTTTCGATAGAGTCTTCTTCTAAAAGTCCTTGCTTTTCCTCGTTCTTAACATTAATGACGGCTGAGATTTGATTGGCGATAAGAAGCGGATCCGAAGAAGTGATGATCTTGGTTAAAACTCCCTGTTCGACATTGGCCTTGCCCAGCTCGGCGGCGCGCTTGATTTCGGCGACAGCCCGATTGGCCATGGCTTGAACCGCGTTCGAGGCATCATAAGTCTCATCGATCACTTCGACAGCGGCCCAAGTGCGACCGTCGCGCTGTTCCAGATCGGTGATCCTAACCCGGAAAAGACCTCTTACAATAGCGTGCAGTTCATCATTCACCGGTAGCGTTTTGATAATTTTACAAACGGTACCGACAGAGTAGTAGTCATTCAAGCCCAAAGGAGAAGTCTTGGGCTCTATTTGAGACACAAAACAAACCTCTTGATCATTGGTGTAGGCTTCGTGAATACCGGCGATAGAGGATGGTCGGCCGAAAGTGAGAACGGCCTCGGTATCAGGGAAGATAACCCCCTCTTTGAGACCAATAAAGGGAACCAAACTGGTTTGAGAAAGATCTTTTTTAGCTTCGTTTTCTGCCATAGTTAAAGATTTTAGCAGAACAAGTCACAAATTGCTAATAGTATCAAGAAAAGAGAAATCTGAGTCCAAGGAGGAGGGTTACCACCATCGTCAAAACAGTCATGATCAGAAAAAATGATTTGGAAAAGGGCCGTGATTGGGACATATTATTTTTCGATCGTTAGCTGCTTTTCGGCCGACCAAAGATGCTCTCCCCGAACATTGGAGTAGGCTCTGAACCAGACTGTGCCGGGCCGGCTAAAGAAGATATTGAGATCAAACGAATCCGGCAATTTGAAACTACCGGTAGTGTAGTCCGGCTGGGAGTAAGGATAGGCGACGGCCGCCGGAGAGTCGGATCTAGTTAGAGCACTGGGGGTCGCCTGATAGCCCCAGAAAATAGTCGTCAACGAAGTCGAGAGATCGGGGGAACCTTGGACCCGCCAGCTAAAATGGCCGGATTGATTAACTTTTATTTTTTCCGGAAAGGAAGTAAGCTCAACAAAGAGCGGGGAGGGCTTGGTATCTTTGATGGCCTGTTGAGCCACCGAGTAATTAAAATAAACGAATCCAAGAAAAATAATAAAGGCGGAGAGAATCAGGGCGGGAAGTAAAAATTTTCTTAGCATGCTCACAAAGCTAGTTTATCA
>JAHFKQ010000067.1 GCA_023245265.1 Candidatus Collierbacteria bacterium | reverse complement strand
CAAGGTCCAATCCACTTCCGAGATATGCACCAAGCCTTCCAGGCCGTCCTCAATCTTCATAAAGATACCGAAATCCACGATCCCGGTAATCTCGCCATGGCAGACGTCACCCACTTTGTATTTCTCGACGATTTTTTGCTTGCCTTTCTTCTCAATATTTTTCTCAGAGAAAATCAATTTGCCCTCCTTCGGCAGAGCGGTGATAATGGCTACGGAGATTTTCTGACCGACTAATTTTTTCAATTCGTCCAGGATCTTGTCCTTGTCACCATCATTGATGCGCGGATAATGCTCGGTCTTGAGCTGGGAGGCGGGGAGAAAGCCCTTGATGCCTTGCCAGTTGATAATCAAACCGCCCTTGTTGGCCTCTTCGACTGGTAATTCCAAAACTGTCTTATTCTTGATGGCCGCTTCAGCTTCGTCCCAGATCAGGGCCTGGCGTGCTTCCTTGAGGGATAGCTCGATATAACCGTCTTCATTGCCAGCCTCTACTACCTTGGCCGACACTTTGTCACCAATATTTATTTTCTTGATAATGTCGCGGGCATTGATAAATTCCTTACCAAAAATAATACCCGTTCCGTAAGGGGTGAGGTTGATATAGACGCAGGATTTCTCCACGCCGATAACGTCACCTTCCACCACGTCACCCGCTGAGGGTGGGGTCACACTCTTGTCGACGATTTTACCCATCAAACTGTCTTTTTTTAGTTTAATGGCCTGTTCTTCGGCGCTAGTTTCGTCAATCGTTGCTTTTACTTTTTTCATCCCAATTTAAAATTTAAATTATTCTAATAAAGTGTTATTGAGTGTTTTATTTTTTTCTTATCCAGCCCTTACTTTTTAAGGCAAGTGAATTTTAAACGGGACAAGTTCTTTAAATAAAATTCCGCCTCTGGCGGAAATGTCGCCAAAAAGGTCTAAAGCCAAACCGCCAGCCCTAGGGTTATCTTTTTGTCTTATCTCGCCTCGGCTTTTAAAGCGTCAGCGGATGAACTAATAACTCGGACAGTATTACACAGATTTTGGCAAAAGACAAGGATTTTGATTTTTGGGCCATAAAGTGCTAGTCTGGGGGCAGACAATCGGCTGTTAGAGGCACATGTCTCGACCGATTAGGTGTTCTATAGAAGGAAGAAGGAGGCGGACCATGAGTGTCGAGCTTTTTACGTCGTCGCTGTCGGGGTTCTTGTTTGCGGTAATCATCGTGATCGCCTTCTGGAACGGCGGGAAGGATCACCGGCAATGTCAATCAATTAGCCATCTGGTTCGTCCCGGGCATGTCATCCTTGCGTTTGCTCTTGGGACAATGTTCATGGTGCTAGGTTGCGGACTTTCATTCCTAGCCGTAGTCATCTCAGACTATCACTGGTTGAAGCCCCTTGATCTACTGGCCGACATTCTGTCCATCGCCATGTGTCTGATCTCCTGGTTCCTTGTGAATTGGGGTTCGAGAATCGCACTAATCTGGCGACTGAACGAATTCTACCCAGCCGGCTAACTAGAGGTCAGTGAGGACTTATTAAACCGCCACCCCGGAGGAGGGCGGTTTTTCGTTTCCTTCTAATGACAACTTTTACTTCGCGGTCGCGGCCTAAATGTTGTCATTTAAAACTACTCGGAGTATAATCATTACCAGAGGAATAATAAAAACCCAAAATGGGCGAACTTGAAATCTCAGTTAAAAGAGAAATTCGACTTGGGAAGATCCAACGGGCGATTTTAGGAACGGTAGCTACCGTCGGTATTCTAGCGGTAGCGGCCGTTGCCCCAAATGTTTTTCAGGCTATCAAATTATTTGGTGGTAAAGATTTATTTGATCGAAGCCGGCGAGAGGTAATTAATAACTCCAGACGAAAGCTGGTTAGATTCGGTTATCTCAATTATGATGATCGCGGTTTTTTAACTCTTACCGAGAAAGGACGAGAATACCTGAACGGAATTAATTTTACGAAACAGAAGAAGAATATACCCAGGATATGGGACAGGAAATGGCGCGTTATTATTTTTGATATTAAGGAGGAGAGAAAAAATCTGCGGGATAAGGTGAGAAACACCTTAATTGGAATTGGTTTTACTTGTTTACAAAAAAGCGTCTGGATTTATCCTTATGATTGCGAAGACCTGATTACTTTGATCAAAGCAGATTTTAAGATCGGAAAAGATGTCTTGTACATGATCGTTGATCGACTAGAAAATGATCAATTTTTAGTTGACTATTTTGACCTTACCCGATAATCAGTAAATATTGGATATTTTGAAGAAAATTAGTGGACAATCTTTAGTTCGCGGTCGCGAGTTAAAAGTTGTCATGCTTTTTACTTTTTAAATTAAAAGTGCTAGTCTAGGCGGCAGACAATCGGCTGTTAGAGGCGAAACGCCTCGACCGATTAGGTGTTCTCTGGAAGGAAGAAGGAGATACGGACTATGAGTACGGTAATGTGGGTGTGGATGATCGCGGGGTGGGTGACTTTTGTTGGTGTCCTAATCGGAGCGATTATCCGGGGGCAAGGGGATGGAAGGTTGCAGGAAGACGGAGTGTTTGTTGATGTCTACCAGCGGCCGGCCGAGGTGGTGTTCTCACTGGTTTTTGCCATTGCCTTTGGCCTCATCGACTATGGGTGGGTATTTCTCACAACGCTATTCTCGGACAGTGGTTTTGTCTCGTTTTTCGGTCCGATTCCCTGGGCGGTGAAGTGGTTCCTGGTGGTGGTGTTTCTGGGAACGGTCTTCTTCGCTACCCTGACGGCCCTCTTTCGGGACTCCGAGGATTTTGTAGCTAAGTGCTACCCAGATTGACTGGATTGACTGAGTATGTAAACCGCCACCAGGAGGAGGGCGGTTTTTTGTTGTAATCTTTGTCCTCGGGTGCTATAATATGAGAGTTATGATTATCACTTATCAAGGAGTGGAGTTTTTTAAGGTTCAGTTTGGGGACACCATTCTCGCTTTTAATCCCATCTCCAAAGAGAGCAAACACGAAACCACCCGTTTTTTTGCTGACGTCGCTCTCATCTCGGCCAATCATCCGGATTTCACTGGCGTGGAAAATCTGTCTTACAACGGCAAGGACCCCTTTGTTATTTCCGGCCCTGGGGAGTATGAGACCAAAGGGGTCTTTATTAAGGGCTTTCCGTCCCGGTCACTGCATGACGGGGTGGAGCGTATCAATACCATTTACATTGTCGTCCTGGAGGGGATGACCCTGTGTTTCCTGGGGGCCCTGGCTGATGAAAAGCTTAGTGCTGAATTTTTAGAGGCGATCGAAGATGTGGATATTCTCTTTCTACCAGTCGGGGGGAATGGTGTTTTGGATGCCAATAAGGCCAACAAGCTGGCGGTAACCCTCGAGCCGCGTATTATCATCCCGATGCATTACGAACCAGCGACCTTGAAAACCTTTCTAAAAGAGGCCGGGGAGGAGGGTGTCAAGCCGATCGACAAGCTGACCCTGAAGAAAAAAGATTTGGAAGGCAAGGAGAGTGAAGTGATTATTTTAGAGCAGCCGTAATTTTTAGTTTTGAGATTTTAATTTTACATTTTTACCATGGGAATAATAAATTACATCAAGCAGAAACCGGACGGTCAGAAGAAGTTTTTTGCTTTGGCCATGGCCGTTATTCTGACTTTGATTATCGTCTATTTTTCC